>JAGOJE010000078.1 GCA_017995275.1 Rickettsiaceae bacterium
GTACAGGGCCCATGTAAAATCCTACTATTAAAGAGAACCAAAAACATGCTATCAATGCTATAGTGTCATTTCCCTTGCCGATATAATAAAATACCAAATAAGAGCATGTCGCCACGAGAGTAGCTCCAATAAGTAGCACCTTCTTTCTGCCAATTTTATCTGATATTGCAGATGATATAGGCATTATAATAGTCATAGAGATTAATATTATTGTGCCTGCAGCTATAGCTGTTAAGTTGCTATAGCCAAGCTTGAGTAAAAAACTCTTTATAAATACTGTTGCTGTGTAGAATGGTGCAGTAACAGTTATATATATTGCAATTGCAAGAACTAAGGACTTCCAATATTGTGTTACCGTTTCATATAATGGCCTAGAAGATAGGCTTTTCTTTGCTTTTGCTGCTCTATATAAAGGGCTTTCTGATAGATTGTGCCTTATATAAAGGCCAACTAGCCCCACGAATAGACCTGCTATAAAAGGTATTCTCCAGCCCCATGATACAAGGTTTGCTTCGTCCATCATATTTGCCATTAGTGATGCGGTTCCGTTTCCAAGAAGCATTCCTAGGCACATACTAACAAATGCAGCGCTTCCTATTAGCCCTCTTTTCCCTGGCTGTGAATATTCAACAAGATATGTTATACAACCGCTGAATTCCCCGCCAAGAGAGAAGCCCTGGATGAGCCTTATTAACACTAAAAGTAAAGGAGCCGCTATTCCTATGGAGTTATATGAAGGTAGCAAGCCTATCGCTGCTGTTGGAATTGCCATGGTTAGTATTCCAAGCATTAGGGCAAATCTACGCCCCATTCTGTCTCCGATATTTCCAAATACTACTGCGCCTACTGGCCTTATGAAAAATCCTGCAGCGAAAACTGCAAAGGTTAGTATTTCCTGTATTTCTGAATTTGGGAAAAATTGTTTCCCTATTATGTGGGCGAATTCTGCATATAGGGCATAATCATACCACTCTAATGCATTTCCAATCATTCCAGAAATAATCACTTTTCTCATAAGAACTCACTTTTGCTTAGTAAACATATCTGAGGATTATATTTGAAAGTATATAAGTCGCAACAAGAAATAATATTCTAATGTATTTGATGTGTAGATTTTTCTGAGAAAGGAAAAGATGGCTCCCCGGGCCGGATTCGAACCAGCGACCGAACGGTTAACAGCCGTTTGCTCTACCACTGAGCTACCGAGGAACATTGTTGCAGGTACATCTTATAGCAAATCTTCTTGTGGCGGTCTAGTCTTTTTTAGTATAAAATCTTCGTTTTTTGAAAAACATGGGGGAGGAGAGTGAGTAAAGGAATAAAAATATGGCTCATTTTATGTGCTATTATGGTTTTGGTGATGATTTTTATAGGAGGGCTCACAAGGCTTTCTGATGCTGGTCTTTCAATAGTAGAGTGGAGGCCTGTTAGTGGAATATTCCCGCCTGCATCAGATGCTGAATGGAGCGCTGAGTTTATGAAATATCAAACTTCGCCAGAATTTAAATTAATAAACAATCAGATTACTATAGAGCAGTTCAAATATATATTCTGGCTTGAGTTTGGTCATAGGTTAGTTGCAAGAATTACTGGTCTGATGATTTTCATCCCTCTGATATATTTTTACTTTTTGGGTTATATTTCTATAAAAAGAGATAAAAAATATCTGCTACTTCCAACTCTATTTATGATGCAGGGAGTTATGGGGTGGTTGATGGTAAAAAGTGGGTTGATTGATAATCCACATGTCAGCCATTTTCGTCTAGCTGCGCATTTGCTTCTCGCTGTTTTGTTATATCATGTAATTATTTCTTGCTTGCATGGGGGGTGGAAGCGAAGTAACCTTGCATATTTTGTAATTGGTCTAACATATTTGCAGATTATTTTTGGAGCTTTTGTTGCAGGGCTAGATGCTGGTATGATTTACAATAGTTTTCCACTCATGGGGAACCTTTTTGTGCCGATAGAGGTGCATACGCAAGAATCTGTAATTGGAGCTTTGAGTGATGAAGCAACGGTACAATTTCTACATAGAATTATTGCCTATGTTCTGACTATCTTTGTTATTATAAGAGTTGTTGTAGTAGCAAAGGAAAACAATATTGGGGCTTTTATAATTTTTCTATCTCTAATAACGCAGCTTTTGCTAGGGGTAATAACACTTATTTATGTTGTTCCTATAGGATTTGCGTTGTTACACCAGCTCGGTGCAATGATTTTGCTGGCATCTTTGATTATTTTTGATATTGATAGGTCAGGTGTAGGCTCTTTTAAAATTGGAGGGGAAAAATGATTGGTCTTCTTAAATACCGTAGTATACAAACTATAGTTGCTCTTACTATATATGCAGTGGTTGCTCCATTTTTAAATATAGTAATACATGAGGGGCTATATACTATAAGTCTTTTCATCAAGGATCTTTTAATATGGATGATGCCAATAACAGTATGTGTATTAATTGCCAGTACAATAGATAGTTTTGAAAAGAAAGCGCCATTATTTGTGTTATTTTTAGTGATGTTTGAAGGCACTTCGAATTTCTTGAGCGTGAGTTATGCGTTTCTTTGTGGTAACGTTATAAGTGATGCTGTTCCTTCATTTGAAATAGTGAATTTGGACGATAGTTTCAAAGCTTTATGGCGTATTCCTATTGCAAGGCCAGTATGGTGGGGTGCTGATAAAGGAAGTTTGCTAGGACTAGTGTTTGGTTGCGTTTCTGCAATTTCTCATTCTAATTTTTTGAAAGGAATGCTAGGTTCTGCTAGATCTGTTGTTGAATCAATACTTACAGGTGTTTTTGCAAGATTGATACCTTTATTTGTTCTTGGTTTTATAGCTCAGGTTTATAAAACAGGTCTACTTGCACATATGGTTCTGAATTATACAGTTCTTGTTGGTTACTTAGTGTTTTTCTTAGCTATATATGTTTGGTTGATATTTGGAATCGGAAATAATTTTTATATTAGAAAAATGCTTTCTGATATCAAAAACCTGATGCCAGCATGGTTTATGGCACTTACTTCTGGGTGCAGTCTGTCAACAATGCCTCTCACTATAGAAGGTACTTCTAAAAATCTTAGAGATCCGCGCCTCGCTAGAGCAATTATACCGGCGACTACAAATATTCAACAAGTTGGAGATTGTATCACTAATGCTCTTCTATGTTTCTTAATGCATAAGCAATTTTTGGGATATGCTCCGGATGGTATAACTTGGATGGTATTCACTATGGTATTTGTAGCTGCAAGATTTGCCACAGCTGCGGTAATAGGTGGTGCCATTTTCATAATGCTTCCTATTTACCAGAATTACTTGAATTTTAATGATGAGATGATAGCGATCATACTTGCTATGAATGTGATATTAGATCCTATAGTTACTAGTACAAATGTTATAGCTAACGGTGGTATGGCTAAGATATTTGAGAATATATGGAAAAAGATTTCTGACTGAATGACTTTAGTATGATTTGCATATGGTTAGAATTTTTAGAAACAATTCTCGCACAATGTCTTTTTTGTGATTAGATGTATTTGATTTTTTAAATAAAGTAAAAAACATTGGCCTAGTGGTATTTTGGAACGTTTACTGGTGGTTGTATTTTTAGTTATACACAAATCACAGATTGCACCCCTAACTTACTTTTTATTTCTGTTTGGTTAATCATGACTTATATCTTAAACTACGGAATAATAAGGCTTACAGGAGTCTTGCCTCTTTTTTAAGCAAAACCCTCGCAAGGCTTATTTCCAAAGGAGAAATTTAGAATATACAGATATTTTCCACATAGTTATCCACATGTTTTGTGGATATTAACCACTCCAATTTATTCTAACCTCTTCCTGCGATTTGTTGTAATCAATATCTTGATTAGTTAGTTTTGAGAACGAATGCTCTCATAGATCTATAGAACACATTTTGTCTTTCGCTATAGATTTAATGTCTTGTTTTCTGTTTAAGTCTGCGCTATATTGATTGACGCAAATTAAATAGTAGGATGCATTGTGACTTTTGAAGCATTTATGAAATTAATTAATTCAGATCCCTTATTTAAGGATGTGGAAGACGTCCTCAAAGACCACCCAGAATATGCTGAAATGACAGACGCTTATTGTGGAACAGCATTTTACCGCACTATAGAAAAGCTAGGTGTAATAGACAGCAACTGTAGCATCAGAGCCAATATAAAAGCAATTGCAGATCTCTTAATAGAGACTGGGTCTGACATAAGAATTACGCCAACTTCACTTTTTGGTGATTTAGAACTACCAGCTTTATGTATTTTAGCCGAATTTGGAATAGTCAGCTTGCTTAAAAAAGCAATTGTTGCAACACCAAGCGTAACACAAGAAGAAAAACTGCAAGCCTTACATTATGGAGCTCATAATTTGAAAGTCGTAAAATACTTTGTTGAAGAAGATGGGATAGATATTAATAGCACTTATGAAGGCACTAATTCACTAAAGAAAGCAACGCAAATGATGCTAGCAAAACTAAAAGTAGATAAAGACCTAATAAAATACTATTTAGACAGAGCTTGTTATGATTCCATCTACGAAGCATTTTCTGAGACCAAAGATCTAGCAAGCAAAATTAATAACGATGATATAAACAACCTTTCAAAAATGTTCATTACCGATACTCTATATTGTTATATAAAAGATTTTTTTTATGAGGGCTATAATATTGATACCGCACCACAATATACATATGCGGCAGATACAAAACTTCTTGAATTATTTCAAAAAACAGACAAAGCACTCATATTAGATCTATTACAAGAAAGAGGTAGATATACAGAAGATGTAGCGAGAGGTTTTATAGATAGAACACAAGAATACATTAACCATCATTATTTAGAACTAACTGGCATTACTAAAACTGATCACCTATTGCCAATTTCAGATTTGCAAAAAGAAATACTTGGCTATCTAACTATGGGGGATGTAATTTTTCATGCAGAAGGTCATCCAGACCACCCAGAAATCTAATAGCTACGGTGTTTGTTTTTTGCTGGCAGGACTATTTCTACATAATAGGAGCTGCTATCATCATCAGAATTTTTGCTATCTTGGCCCGGGAAAAATTTTGTTTGTAAGTCACCAAGCTCCCTATGGGATACACGAAAATTTACATATGGAGATTTGCTATCTGATTTCACAGGATAAGTAGTTATGAATACAAACTCACCATTATTATTCGTAGTTGCTATTCCAGAGCCTTGAAAAGTTGATGCGTTTTTCTTTAAGTTAAATTTTGCCATATTTAGTCCAGCGCGAAGTGGTTTATAGGGGTATTTACCATCACAACCCACTTGCCATAAATAAACTTTTGCATCGGAAACTGGCACACAATTGCTATCAACAACCCTTCCCTTTATTAATATCTTCTCACCACAAAACACTGGATTTCTTCCGTTTCTTCTAAGTAAATTGTTAC
>JAGOJE010000079.1 GCA_017995275.1 Rickettsiaceae bacterium
CTTTATATCAAGCTATCCGCAATAATAATATAGAAGAAGTAAAATCTTTATATGATAGTCACCCAGATTGGATACCTCAATATCAAGAAGGATCAAATGAAAGTCCAATGCCAGTGGGTTTTAGAGAAGTCTTACAGAATAACATGTCAGGGATGGTGGATTATATAATTGAGAAAATGGGCAAAAATTTAATAACAGCAGTAACCCCTCTAGGAGAAACAGTGCTACACCTACTGACAGAGTCACGCACCATTAACCCAGAAACATTTATGTATTCCATTCTAAACAAAGTAGAAAATTTAGGCGGAAATGTAAAAGAATATACTAATAAAACTGATCATCATAACCATACAGCCCTATGGTATGCTCGAAATAAAGGCCAAGTAACAGTTCTGCGTCATCATGGGGCAGATCCACTTATCGGAGAATCTCCAGTACTCAACAATAAATCACCTAAACATGTTATAAATGCTGTGTTTGAAGGCCTTACAAAAGACGAGCAAACGACCCTTGCAGATAAAGATAGACCAATATTACAGACTCAAAGCCACGATGCCCTTGAAGCTTTGATCGAGCACGGAGCAACAATAAACAACGCAGAAGAATTTATTCAAATAGCAAAATTAAACAAAAGAGGAGATGCAGAAGGAAAAAGAATGGCATTTCTTTTACCCAAAGTAAAAGATCTTTTTAGAAACAAGCCTGACGATATAAAAAAAGTATTAGAGTATACTTTACTATATCATAGCAGTAATATAAACGTGGCGTCTCCATTAATAAAATTTTTACAAGAAAACAATGCAGAAAACAATATTAATGTAGACGTTGCCGATGAAAACGAAAATACGCCGTTACACCTTACCACCACCCCTAAGATAATGGAAATTCTTATAAAAAATGGCGCTAATCTTAATAAGAAAAACAAGGAGGGAACAACTCCAGCAGAAAAGATATTTTTATTAGAACCAGTAGCAACAAAAATGCATTTAATAAGGCACTTATTAGAAACGAAGGCTATATACAAAATCAACATTGATGCAATGCAAAACGAAAATGCAAAAAAATTGGCAAAATCTATTATAACAAAATCAAAGCTCCTTGAAAAAGAAGAGTTTAAAAAACATACAGTAAATCAAAGTACTATTGATGGATACGGCAAAAATGATGTGCTCCAACAAGCCCTGTACAAATCAATTGATATAGATATAACTGAAGTTCGAAACTTTATAAAACGATACAAAGAGACCCCAACGCGAGAATCTAAAATATCCCTAATAACTTCTCCACAAAATCGCGAAGTAATAACACAATATACACGAATTGCGGATCCATTCATAAAAATAGAATGCGAAAAACTTGAAGTAAATAAAAGAGAACTAGAGCAAGATATACAAGATAATGTGGTAGACATCAGTGAGTTTCCATTGGTAGCTACACTAAATCAAAAAATACCAGAAGAGGTAGGAAAGGATTTATTGTCATACCTACCACCTTACGCAATCGGAAAGGAAGCTCCAAAATATAAGGAAAGGACAGGAAAAAGCGTCCTACATTTACCAAGTACTCTAGAATATATACAAAGATCATTAGGAGAAGACCCATCATTAGCAAATGCAAGAGACAATGATGGAAACACCCCTCTACATTTAGCCGAGAAAGAAGTGGCAAGAGAAGAAAAAGCAGAAATCCTAATAAGAGCTGGAGCCGATGTATTTGCAAAAAATAATAAAGGACTCCGACCAAAACTCCCTGAAGGATGGCAAAATTTTATAGAATTTGACCATAATACAGGCAAAGACAGACATGGAAGAACTCGATTATTTTATGCAACTACACCGGAAGAAGCAAGAAATTTTATTAATAATAGAATGAGCCCAAAAGACACAGACAATTACGGCAAACTTCCAATAAATTATGCAGAATCCCGCGAATTAAAAGAGTTTTTAACTATGCGCGGAGGAAATTCGCCTCATCAAAATCTCCCTATGGAAGTAGTTCAAAACCAACCCGCAGCCCCAGGAGCAGTGTTCGAATCAAAAGAAGGATATCCAGAAAATGGGCCAATCCCTATGGAAGTAGACTCAAAAGAAGGGAAAATAGATGATATAGACAAAAAAAGAAAGGCGATATCACCTGTATCAGATGTAACAGAGCATACTCCCTACACTACAGAACTAACAGAAGAGGTGAAAAATTCAGCAAAAAAAATAAAAATATTACCTCTTGAAAACAAAGTTACAGAAGGTCTTCCACCACCAAAGCCATACAATCCTCTAAACAAATCTCGAAGATACGAGGCAACTGTTTTCCCGGGCCCATGCCGGGGCCCGCGGTGATTATTTGCATTTAGATAAGACCACCATCACAAACTCATCGCCCCTGTGTTCAAAGTTTTTGAATTGATCAAAAGATGCACACGCAGGGGCTAAAAGCACATTACCTCCCGCATCCTTTGTCGCATCAAGAAAAGCAGCCTTCGTAGCCAGCTCCATAGTTTCACAAATCTCGAATGGAATGGAGTTTCGTGATAAGGTTTTCGCGAATTCTTCCCTAGCCTGCCCAAATAAATACGCCTTTTTTATTTTCCCAAACAAAGGAACTAAAGGTTCTATCCCCCCTTCTTTTGGCATACCACCTGCAAGCCAGTATATATTATCCAAAGCAGCAATCGATTTACTAGCTGATTCTGCATTTGTAGCCTTACTATCATTATAAAAATGAACATTATCTACAGTTCTTACGAATTGCATCCTATGTTTTAAGCCCACAAAACTCCCAACCCTATCTGATATCTGATCATGGTTATATCCTAAAATTTTTGCTACATTATAGCTTGCAACTAAATTCTCTCTATTATGATCTCCAAGCAGATATTTATTATCAGGAAGCTTACCTATATCATCATGAATAGAAAATGGAACTATATTAAATGCTGATGAAGACTTTATCGAATCATAGATCTTACTATTAACATCATTATCCACCCCAATGACTAAATGATCCCCTCCACTCATATTTCGCAATATGCTTCTCTTAGATTCAATGTAATTTTCAAAAGAACCATGTCTATCTATGTGATCCGGAGTTATATTAAGAAGAACAGCTATATTTGGCTTGAAACTTTTCATCAAATCTAATTGATAAGAAGAAAGCTCCAAAACATAACCATCTTTTTTCGGAATACAAAGGCTTGGAAAGCCTATATTCCCACCAACGGAATATGAATCTCCAAGAATGTGACCTATTAGAGATGTGGTAGTACTTTTCCCATTAGTGCCAGTAACAGCTATATATTTTGCCATGGGCTGCGTTATATAAAGCATTTCAACATCTGAAATGAGAGGAATGTTGCTACTTCTAGCTATTTCAACGATTTGATGAGGCTTTGGAAAATGCAAAGGAACACCTGGACTCAATATTATACAATCAAGACTCTTCCAACTATCATCCTTTATTGGCACCAGTTGCGCGCGACCAAATTTCGCCGCAAAAACATCGCGATTATTAGCATCATCATCAAAACATATTACTTCATTATCGATGTGCAAAAATTCGTAAGAAGCGTTGCCAGTTCTTGCAAGACCAAATATTCCTATTTTTTTTTCCTTCATTGTTCCACTCCAAAATCCCTAAAAAGAGATAGTACCTCAGATATAATATTGTGGTCTACAAGATTTTTTAACACAACAAATTTATTATCTGGCCTTATTTTGCTATTTCTAGGATTTGCTAAAACAAATGGCATCACAACATCCCTTGGATCGTAGCCATCCATGAATTTAATTACAAATCCATTAGGACCAGAATCCAAATTTTGTATATTTAGTTTTTTACATAATTGTTTTATTTCCACCACAGAAATTAGGTTTTCTACCTCACTAGGTGGAGGTCCAAATCTATCTATCAGCTCATCTCTGAAATTTTCCAACTCATCTTTTGATCTCATAGCACTTACACGTCTATATAACCCCATCCGTAAAGAACCATCACCTATATAACTCTCCGGAATTGATATAGGAAGGCCAATATTGATAGAAGGATTCAAATCTTGCTTTTCATCCCCCTGACCTCTTAGCTTATTTACAGCCTCCTCTAACATATCTTGATATAACTCTATACCAACTTCTTTTATATGACCAGACTGCTCATCTCCAACTAAATTACCAAATCCTCTTATATCCATATCGTGACTTGCAACCATAAAACCAGCACCAAGGGAATCCACATTCTGCATTATATCTAGTCTTTTTACTGAATGTTTCGTGACATTTTTCGTATTTGATATTGTAAGATATGCATAACCGCGAGACTTACTACGCCCTACTCTTCCCCTCAGTTGATAAAGCTGAGAAAGACCAAAATTCTCAGCCTTATATATAATAATAGTACCTGCTGCAGGAATATCTATACCCGATTCTACTATAGTTGTGCATAATAGAACATCGAATTTTCCATCATAAAAATCTCCCATCACCTCATCTAAAACAGAAGGAGACATCTGCCCATGGGCTACTTTAAAAGTAAGCTCTGGAATCAATTTGCTAATTCCACTTGCCACCTCTTCCAAATCCTTAATTTTAGGACATACAAAAAAGCTTCTGCCACCACGAAAATGCTCACGCAGCAAGGCATCCCTAACAACCGCTGGATCATAAGATATAACAGATGTGCGAACAGCTAAGCGATCAACAGGTGGAGTAGAAATAAAGCTCAAATCCCTTATGCCAAGAAGCGACATCTGCAGGGTTCTTGGAATCGGAGTGGCAGATAGTGTTAATATATGAACCCCAGCTTTAAGCTCCTTCAAACGCTCTTTCTGCGAGACGCCAAACCTCTGCTCTTCATCTACTATCACCATACCTAGATTATGGAATTTTATTTCACTACCAAGAAGAGCGTGAGTTCCTATAACTATATCTATTTCACCAGATTCCAGTCCCTTTTTCACTCTAGTGACCTCGGCGCTACTAACTAACCTTGAAAGCTGAGCAACCCTGAATCCACTATTCATAAAACGCTCAATAAAACTAGAGTAATGCTGCCTGCATAATATTGTAGTTGGGCAGATAATGGCTACTTGTTTTCCATCACCAGCAACCAAAAATGCAGCACGAATCGCAACTTCTGTTTTTCCAAAACCAACATCCCCACAAATAAGCCTATCCATAGGATGACCTGATAGCAAATCCTCCTTAACATCCTCTATGGCTCTTAGCTGATCATCAGTTTCTGTATAAGGAAATTTCATAGCAAATTTATCGTAAGATTCACCTATAATCACAGGGTCTATATTCTTCACTTTCCTACCTGCTGCAACTACCATCAATTTTGTTGCTAACTCTCCTATACGC
>JAGOJE010000080.1 GCA_017995275.1 Rickettsiaceae bacterium
CCTAGCATTTTCAAGCCATTTACCAAATAGACCATCCTTCACATGTCCTGGTATCCAGTTAATTTGCTGATTCAACTCCACCATTCTATCTTTAAATTCTGTAACTCTTACATACCAAGATGGAACGGCTTTATATATAAGGGGAGTATCAGTTCTCCAGCAATGTGGATAATTATGAAGATATTGTTCGGTTTTTAGCCAATTTCCCATAGATTTAAGCTTTATTATTATGGGGTCATTGGCATCAAATACATGCATACCAGCGAAATCGGGAACTTCCACAGTGAATTTTCCTGCATTGTCTACCGGGCAAACAAGCTTGATGTTATGAGCCTCACATAATGCTAGATCGTCCTCACCAAAGCCAGGAGCCATATGTACAACACCTGTACCATCGCCTTCAACAACAAAATCTCCTAGTAATATTTTGAAGGAATTTACATGGCCTAAAAAATAATCAAATAACGGCTGATATTCTATATTTTCTAAATCAGCACCAGTAGCTGTGTTATAATTATTTTCTTCGGGCGAATATGCGAGTTCTTTTTGATAATGATTAGCAGCAAATTTGCCAATTATATAGCATGTACCATCTTTGGGTATTGCTATATATTCTATATCTTTAGAAACGGCAAGGGCAAGATTTGAAGGTAATGTCCAAGGGGTTGTCGTCCATGCAAGGATTCTATATTCCGCAAATCCATCTGGAGCAAATTTAGGTTTAGATTTTAGCTTGAATGAGACCGTTACAGCCTTATCCGCCCTTTCTCTATAAGAATTGTCTAGCCTTGTTTCAAAGTTTGATAATGGAGTTTCACACGCCCATGAATATGGCATAACTCTCATAGATTCGTATATATAACCTTTATCATAAAGTGTTTTGAATGCCCACAAAACTGATTCCATAAAACCTTTATCCATAGTTTTATAGGAATTCTGAAAATCTACCCATCTAGCTTGGCGAGTTACGTATTTTTCCCATTCGTCTGTATATTTCATTACAGAAGATCTACAATGGGCATTAAATTTATCTATTCCATATTCAGTAATAGCTATTCTACCTGAAAATCCAAGGTCCTTTTCAGCTCCCATTTCTGCTGGTAGGCCATGACAATCCCACCCAAAACGACGCTCCACCACCTTTCCTTTGGTGGTCTGATAACGTGCATATAAGTCCTTTATAAAGCCGGTAAGCAAATGTCCATAATGTGGAAGGCCGTTAGCGAAAGGTGGGCCGTCATAAAATACAAATTCTTCAGCTCGGCTGACATCTTCTTCTGACTTTTCACCACTAATATTCATCAATACAGATTTATTGAAAATATCGTGTTTTTTCCAAAAGGATAATATATTTCTCTCAAGCTCTGGGAAATTGACATTTGAATCAACTTCAGGATAAAAAAATTCCTTCTTCATAATCAGCCACGCTATTCTTTAAATGGGGGCATTATATATTAAAAACTACAAATTTTGCAAAAGATTATTTCAATAAGTTACTAAGAGGGAGTTTCATCTCCGCCTTTCGTTTCTTCTCCTATAATATCCGCATGAGGATTTTGGGGTTCAATATCGTGGTGTTCTGCAAAATATTGCTTAATAAATTGAGAAAACTCTAGTATATCGTTATTTTCTGGCATCTTACTGCACTTATTCTCCACAGCTCTTATGGTGAAATCAGTTATATTATAACCATATTCTACAATCGATTTTGCATCACTGAGTGCATTCTTATCAAAGGATTTACTTAATAGATAAAGCAGTAGATCTGTTTTGCCAAATTTAAAGCTGCATTCTTTTAGCATATTTGCTGTATGTTCTGGATATTCCTCCAAAATATGCAAAAATTCCGCAGCATTATCACAGGATGGCGCTAGTAATTTTGCAGCGTCGTAAAAGCCGGTTTCAATAGCAAGTTTAAAAGCGTTTTTGTAAATCTCTTTGGCTTCAGATTTGCTGTTCGAATCCTTTGTTTCGATCTCTGTTATCAGGTTTTGTGTAGTATAAGAAAGCGCATCTTGTATTTTTTTAGAAGGTTTTTTTGAAGGCGCCTTACAACATTCACACATTTTTCTTACAAATTCATTAACGCCCTCAAGGTTGAGAATAAAAAGAGAATGTTCTAATTTTTTATTTTTTACTGCTTCTTCTATAACAGTAATTTTTTTATCTACAATAGCTGACATTAAATCCGTTTCTGAAAAAAGTGTGCGATTTCCAGAAAAAATAAGTTTACCTTTTCTCTTCACACTTTCTCTGATTCCTTTTTCATATTCTAAGCCATTCATTAAATCAGAATGATTTTTTCCAAGAGCTGATATAAAAACATAGAATCCGATAATTCCATCTTGAAGAAGTTTGTTCGCCTTTCCGTCCAAAGGTTCTATCATTCTCATAAGAATCTTAGCACAATCAACATTTTCTAAGCCTAAATGTTTGATAATAGAAGTTACAGACCCTATATTTTTCTCTCCGCTTAAATGAGCTAATAAATCAGATATAACTTCTAAATTAAGATTCTCAAATTTCGTGCAACAACATAGCAAATTTACTAATTCTTCGCCTTTTTCTCTAAAAGCTGGTTCATCAGAGATTTGTTTCAAAATCTTAGCAGTGGAATCAAATGTAAAATGAAATTTCCCTTCCCCAATCTTAAATATTGCTTTATATAACGATTCTACCTTGCGGAAATCAAGTGTTTTTATAAAATTTTCGTCATTTATAGAATCTTGCATATTTCTAAAATGTTTAAAAGTCAAAAAAACCATAAGATCTAGCACTTCGGGAATCATACCTTTTCTGTTTCCCAAATTGTCATAAATATCGCTAAAAACATTTATTAGTGTGCGTAAATTGTAATCAATAAAATTCTTAGATCTATAGAAATTATGAAAACAAAATTCCCATGCTGTTAGATATTGTGAAGATATGAGATTACAATTTAGAGCTCTCAAAACATCCTTTACAACATCAATAGCTTCCCGAGAAATTTCATCTGACGAAGGCAGAAATTCTCTTGAAAAAAGCATTATTTCTTCTAATATATTAATTGTAAATTTCTTAATATTTTCATCGTCGGATTCAAAAATCTTCTCTAGAGTGTAACCATTAAAATTAAAAAATCTAGCACCACCATCATATAAGGCCATTGTCATTTCTTTATTTTGAGCTCTCAAAGCGGAATATAAAGCTGCACTTAAAACATCATCATCAATAGATTGGCTATGAAGTAGATGATTTAGAAGTGAATAATTATTTTTAGCAATGGCATTATTTAGGTTATCTTGCAACTCCAACCCATTGCACTCTAGGGAATAAAGATAAGACTCTTCAGCCCCCCAACTTAACAAGGCTAATTTTGCTTTTATGTTGTTTCTTTGATGCGCAATAAGTAAAGTTTCATTTAAAACATTAGCATTTGTATTTGCGTTATATAGAATATTTTCAATGTCACTTGGTATACAATCGCTATAATTATTGGATTTTGCTGCATTGTATAGTTGCTCTTTTATGCTAAGAGGAGCTTCTTCTTTTCTGTCTTCAGGCTCCTCAAATTTAATTTCTTCAGCTATTTCTACTTCGGGTTCGGGACTCTCGGCTGTTACCTTGCCTGTCCCAGACTTATATAAATTATCTATAAGCTTTGTAAAATATCTTTTCCAATGAGTTTCATAAGTATCATATATACTAATAGAAACAACCGTGCAGCCTAATTTTTCTTCCATTAATTTTCGAAGAAACAGATCGCTTGGTCTAAGAACGGGGTCACCATTAGGTCCATTAGTATAATGAACCGGACCATCTACTTCAATTACAACAGATCCACGCAAATTATCAGTTTTTTTTATGATTATTCCATCAACTCTTTTTCCTAACGCTGGGATGAAATATTCTTTCTTTAGCAAAGAGCCATATTTACTTTCAATAGGGCATAATTCATTAAAAACAAAGTCCTGAAAATATGATGTATTTGCTTCATCATCAAATTTTACATGTGATGGAATACGATTCTCATTACCTAGAATCAAGTCTGCTATTAATAATTTGTGAAGTAGATAAGTGCCTTCCTTAGAAAATGAATTATCATGAATTTCTTCAGTTGTTATCATTTTGCTAATATTATTAATCAAGGCATTTTTACAAGATGGCCTTTCCATAAATTTATTTATAGATAGAGACCATAATGCATTCACTTTTTCATAAAAGTTTTTAGGTTTATGTTGATCATTACGAAAGTTAGAATCTAAAAATTGAATAAAGTTCTTGCTATAAGCATTACCTGACTTCGCTGCTATCCAAAGGATATTTGTTATATCGTCAAAATTCATCGCTTCCATATTAACAAGCATTAGATTCTCTAGTTTTTGGTACAATTCACTAGTTGGAGTAACCCCTATTTTTATAATTAAGTCGAGATCTCTTACTAAATCTCTTGCATCATCAAGTTTATCAGCAGCAACGTAATGGGATATAAAAAAATTATTTATCTTTGCTGCAAGATGTGGAGTAACAATATAGCCCGCAGTAAAAAAATTATTCATTGATGTTTTTAATTCATCATATAATGCATCATATGTTAAAGAGCGATCATCAAAAACGTTGCAAAGTTTTGCATCTAGAACTTTAAATTGGTATATATTCTGGGGGTAATTTGTCGGCATAATAATATATTCTTCAAAAATTATTTCCTTAAAATAAACAACTTTATTCTAATGTCAAGAAACAATTAAGAAAAATAAACTAAGAACAAGTTCAATAATTCGATTCCCAAAAGAGCCATTTTGTGGCTATTTATATAAGGCTGAGGTTGAAAAACTACGGAATTTTATTGTAGGGTAGGGCAATAGGATTGTGGGAATTGGATGGTGGGTTTGAGAAGACTTGAACTTCCGACCTCACGCTTATCAGGCGTGTGCTCTAACCAGCTGAGCTACAAACCCACAGTAAGAATGGCCTACTGCTTAGCGAGATTCTACTGAAAAGAGAAATAGTGTCAAGCATAGTTTTTAAAATGTATAAGTTCAGTACATATAAGACAGTTTTAGGCTGCTGGAATTTTGTTACTGCTCTCGAATGTCATTGCTACTATAGCTTTAGTTATAGGGTTCGAGGTTCTAAACTCCTTACTTGCAACATTTTCCTTCAGAGTATACATTTATTGGGTAATACCATAAAGGGGCTAGTAACTAATCAGGCTTGTCTATAATGATTTGCCATTCGCTTGAAATGATGAGCCAGAGGGCATAACGCCGGCGCCAATAACGAACCTCAAGGCCAGTTTTCAGAAAACCCAGGTAATCCTGGGATTTTAGGACTAGCTCGTTTTCTTGG
>JAGOJE010000081.1 GCA_017995275.1 Rickettsiaceae bacterium
GCTGTTGTTCTTACTCCCCCTGTGATAATGACCTTGGAGCAAGCAATAGCATATATAGAATCCGATGAACTTGTAGAAGTGACGCCAAAATCAATAAGGCTACGTAAAAGATTCTTAGATTCAAACGCAAGAAAAAAGTTCGAAAGATCTGCTGGATGATAAATAATTCAGAAGTCTAGTGTCTACAATGTTCTGTATGTATATGATGTCGATCCGATTTTAAAAACTTCTCGCTTCTTTTAATCAAGATATCTCTCTTCATTTTAGACAAATGATCAAAAAATGTTTTTCCTTCTAAATAGTCCACTTCATGTTGAATTACCGAAGCTAGAAAACCGCTTGCTTCTAGCTTCGTTTCTTTCCCTTCATAATCTAAATAACTAATCTCTATTGAACTTGGTCGAGTTATTTGGGCGCTTACTCCAGGGAAACATATAGAAGCCTCCTCGAAGCTTTGTGTTTCAGTGGATTTATAAGTAATGTTTGGGTTGATGAATATATAAGGAGATTTCTTACCATCCTTTTGTAGATCGACAACTGCAATAGCTTTAAGTATTCCCACCATATTTGCACCAAGGCCCACAGCATGTTCTTTATACATAATTTCTAACATGTCATCTACAATGGCGCGAATTTCATCGTTTACATCATCTACAACATGAGCTTTTTTTCTGAATATCTCATTAGGACCAATTATCAGAGATGGTTTTGTATATCTATAGTTAGTCATTTTCTCAATTTTTATCCCCCAAAATATTAATAAACCCTACGAGCTGCATAGTTTAAAACGGAAATCATAGCTTCAAAGTAGTTATTTCCAATAGGGACTTTACGAAGAAAAGATTCAGCCTCGCTAACTAGCTCGTTTTTTATATTAGATACTTTCTCTTGAATATTATATTTATTCAAAAGAACAACTATTTCTGGAAACCTTGAAATATCACCATTCTTGGTAAGTATTAGCTCTTCTATTAGCTTCTTATCTTCCTCAGATGAATCGGTATATGCAATAATGATTGGTAGAGTAACTTTGCCTTCTATAAAATCATCTCCAACATTTTTTCCTATTTCCAAATCAGAGCCGAAATAGTCTAGAAAATCATCAGATATTTGAAAAATAATTCCAAGTTTTAGACCGAACTCACGAAATGCAGCTATCACATCATCATTTCCAGAAGAAATTATTGCCCCTATCTCACATGATGCGCTAAATAATTCAGCAGTCTTTGCAGTTATAATATTATAATATTCTGAAATGGTTGGCATAGATTTTTGTTTCATCTTGGTCATCTGGTAGACTTCCCCTTCCACCATTACAGCACTAGCTTTACTAAGACGCTGCATAGCTTTTGAAGAACCTGCATCTACCATCATTCTAAATGATAAAGCAAAAAGAAAATCCCCCACTAATATACTTGTTCGATTTCCCCAAACCATATGCGCGGAAGGCTTAAACCTACGCATGGCGCTGTTGTCTACAACGTCATCATGGAGTAAAGTTGCTGCGTGGACAAGCTCTATCGCTGCAGCGAGCTTTACATCAGCATCGCCACTATAATTAAGAGCCTTGCTACAAAGAAGAAGAAGAGCAGAGCGCATCCTCTTTCCTCCAGAATCCATAAGGTATTTACTTACGATTTCTATCAGTTCCTGTTTAGATTTTATATGGTTGGATATAAAATCATCTACTAGGAGCATCTCTGCCTTTACTAGATCATAAAATTTTTGCATTTATTCTAGCTAATTAATTTCCACCAATAGACTTCTTTATAACTCCATTGATTAAAGAATCAATGACCGGTTTTGTAGAAGCCTTTGGAGAAAGTTTTTTCAAATTGTTCAGCAAGTCTTTATCAGACGCTATTTCAGGAACAACTTCTTGAAGTTTTTCTAGAAGATCTGGATTAATCTTCAATGCCTGCAAAGCCTGATTATAGAGTGCTTGCTTATATATTGAAGCGAGTTGATCAACACCTTTTCCACCAATTTTAATGCCGGTGATATCAGATCCTGCTTCATATGCAAATACCATTGTAGAATTTTGTGAGTCTGGATGATCAGATACTAATCTCAGAAATTCTCCAAAAGCTTTGCCCACTATAGCTACTCTAACACCATTAAATTCAGCCGGAAACGCTCTTGTTAAATATTTAGACCAATAATCAAAAGCACTCGCATAATTTTTTACAGATAACAATCCTTTCGTTTTCCAAGAGAATCTTTTATCAAATTCTGATTGATTTTGAGTGCTAATACCAGTGTCATCAAACATAATATCTAACTCTTTCACATCAAGATAGAATTTACCATTATTCATCTTAAGCGCTAAATCTAAATTAGAAGTTCTTTTTTCTAATTTTACAGCTTCAAATTTATACTTTTCTGGATGATCTACAACATCTTGTAAGAACGGAGCTATAGCTGGTGAAACACCATTGCTTAAAGCATAAGCAGCATTGTCCACAATTGATTTGTTTAAAAATTCAAAATATCTTTCTTTTGGAAAATCTACACCTTTAATTTTTAGAGTAAAATCACCAACTAAAGGATATTCTTTTTCTTCTACATTAGATGTAAGTTCGATAGTTGCTTTCGAATCCGCCCCCAAAGTTGATGCTTCTATGTCACTCAAGGTCACATGCAAATTTGAGATAGGGTTTTTAAAAGGGAAAGTAATTTCCGAGTTAGCAGAATATGTTCCAGACAAATATTCAAATCCTGAATTGTCATATTTTAAGGCAAGAGATATATTACATTTTACAGGATTTGTATCGCCCATCATTTCATCTAATGTTTTGTAATATGACTTATTGTCTATATCTATTTTTATTTTACCATCTACGCTATATGCAATTGCTTTGCTCTCATGATCTCGACTAACTATAACGAATTTACTATCTGCTGACTTTATAAAATTCACTATTTCGAAGTTTCTATCCTTATTAGAAAGAGCTTTTATCATGGAAAAGGATAAAGGTAATTTTGTATTTATTAGCAGTGAGTCAAATTCAATATCATTACCTTTCATTCTTGCAAGAGAGGAATTTGCTATGAATGGTAAGGTACCTTTGCAATCAAGAAAACATGATTGCCTAAAAAGATCATAACCAACTATCATATCACCAGTATATATAGTGGCACCACTTTCGTCTCTTAAATTTACTGAACGAGCCTTCGCTCCAAATTTAAATGGAAAACCACTAGAAGTGACATCAAGGGTTTGAGACGAATCTTTCATATTAGCCGATAAAGAATTCTTTACCGACTTTACTATGTTATTCGTGACAAAAAACCATAAAGCTATATAAAGCAAAATGACTGATAAAATTCCACCAAATATCAAATATGATCTTTTCATTATTACTCTCCAACAATTTTATTATATTCTATAGCAAGTTTCCTGACATCTGCAATCCATAATGTTATTACACATAAAAATATTAGCATCAACACCGGTATTATGGAATCAAATGTTGCTGTAGGAAAAATCATAAACAAAGATGATTGAATGAGTGCGCCAGAGGATTTTCCAATTTTTGCACCCATTATTTCAGCCGCAGCTTTACCTTTTGTTCTAAGTTCTTTAGATAATGGAATATACGACATTTCCTTTGTAGAATCAAATAATGAATATTTTGTAGATTTACTAAGTATATTCTGCAAAGCTCCTATCATTACCGCAGCATATATAGGATCAAATTTATCAAAATTCCAAAAGTCTCTAAAACTATCTTCAAATATTACGAAAATGAAAAACAAAGAACCAGTTATCCCCATAATAGATGGCGTTATGATAGCCGACACAAACCAATCGAAATGCCTTAGCAAATTGCTACCAATCAGCATGAAGAAAACGCTAGAGAATCCCATGCAAATATTAAAATTCCCCATGAAGCTTAAATATTCCTGAGTCGTCGGATAAAGCTCTTTTATTTTTGCTTTCCATGGGCCTTCCAAAATATTTATTACAAGGCCATAACAGACTATCATTATAAGTACATAGCCTATATATTTAGATTTTAGAATGAGTTTTACACTCTCTGAAACTGATAATTTAGTCTGTGTATCGTGGAGTTTATGGTGAGGGTTTATAACTCCAGAAGAACGTTCAAGCACAAATTTATGTATATATCTAAGCAGCAACATTGCTATTATACCAGATATAGTAACAACAGTTATAACTAGTTTTAATGTAACTTCGGAAGAGTTATTAGTTCCGGAGGAAAATACATCCCTCCAAAAAATAAAGATAGGTTTTGTACTATCACAAAAATAAACTACGCTATTACCAGCGAATATAAGTCCAATATTCCCAATCATCCCTAAAATGGGGTAAATCCTTTTCGCATTTGGAGTTGCTATGATATGATTTGCAAATTGCCAAAACATCAAATTAATAACAATCACACTCCATAATTCCGCAAAAATATAAATTATAGCGTAACTCCATTTTGCCAATATTCTGATGAACCATTTTAGATATGGATATTTATAAACCAAAGCACCTACAAACTCACTAGAAGGATGATATAACTCTTGATTTGGATAAAGAACATATGCAAATATTAAAAAGACAGAGAGAAAAATCGAGACTACCAGATAGAATATCTTCTCCATTTCCATCATATTGCTGAGTTTTACGTAAATTATTGTGCAGATAACTGCAAATGGCAAAACGAACCAGAGTTTAAGAAAGCTAATAACTTCTGCGCCTATTGAGGGTACAACAAGGCTATCCTTAACTGCTCTTAGAGCGCTAAAGTTAAAGAGAACACAGAGCATTAATATGGACATAGGTACAAACAACCTGAGCTCTGAACGCTCAATAGGCCATATAATGTTTTTTATTTTTTTTAAGGAAAACATCCAAATCTACTAATTAAGATTTTGAATGATAGAGTAATATCAGAAAATCACAGAAGGTCAAAGATTTTGTTTGAAATTTATAGAAAATTCATTATCAGGCAAATATTTTAAGCTCTATTTTTTCCATTCATAATGTTTTAAATTTGTGTTATAATACTCTCATCTTAAATAAATTTATAATTTGGATGATGGATAAACGCGAACTTAATAGGTTTTCAAGGGTCGGAATGGACAATTTCGAGCAAATGGTCACTACGGAAGGTGCGCTTCTTGTAGATAAAACCTTGCTTATAAGAGATGTGATTGCTGTAGGTGGAGTTTCTTTAATCACCCGCCCAAGGCGCTGGGGTAAGACTTTGAACATGAAAATGCTAGAGTATTTTTTCTCGATCCCAGTAAATAGAGATGGATCTGTAAATGAGGAAAAACTAGCTGAAAAAAGA
>JAGOJE010000002.1 GCA_017995275.1 Rickettsiaceae bacterium
GCCTACATATGCAGTGCTAGGTGTTACATCTTGCTATTTAATTGCTGTAATAAGAATCATACAAGGTATATCAGTTGGTGGTGAGTATAGTGGTGCTTTAATATATGCCATTGAGCATTTTAATAAAAAAAGTGCGGGGATGACTGGTAGTGTAGTTATTGCAGGCTGTATGACCGGAGTCTTACTAGCTACTTTAATTAGTAATCTACTAAAAATGCCATTCATTCCTGAATATGGTTGGAGGATAGCTTTCTTCTTTGGTTTTATTTTAACTATAGTTGGGTATTTTATCAGACAGCAACTTGTAGAAACTCCAGAATTTAGGAAGTTATCATTAGAGAGAAAGAGTAATAGAATTCCTCTGATTGAAGGGGTAAAAGGTTATACTCTGGAATGTATAGGCACATTTTTTGTTGCCGCTTCTAATGGTGTAAATTTCTACTTCGTATTGGTGTTTATGCCTGGATATGTAAATAAACTTACAGGGCTGGATATAGGGTTTTATCCATTACTCACTACCAGTCTATTAATAGTTTTCTCTATAATAGTTGGTTATTTATCAGATATTTATGATAGGGCAAAAATAGTTTGTTATGGGTTGATAGCGATTTCCTGTTACAGTTTTGTAGGATTTCAACTGTTAGGTTTATATCCAACTTTCACATCCGCAATATTGTTTTTCTGTGGGCACGCCATAATTTTTTCAACCCAGGCGTCACTTGTAAATATATTTGCTATAGAAATCTTTCCGACTAAATATAGATTTAGCTGCTCCTCTTTATTTTTTAGCCTAGGTATGGGAATTGTCGGAGGGACTTCTCCGCTAGTTTCAGCTTGGATTGTAGATAATTTTACTAATTCAACGTTTGCACTTGGGGTATATGTTGCTGTAGTTTCGTTACTTGCATATATTGCTGTGTTGTCAGTGAGACGCAAGAGTAGAATTTAGTAAGAATAGCAATCGTGAATTTAAAAAAATCAATAGATGTATACCAATAGTCTTGGACTTTGGTGGGAGAAGATTAACAACTACTAATATCTTCTCAGTAATTTTTCCGTATATGCAAACCAGACAAAATTGATGATAATGTGTTTTTTAGGGTAAATTTTTATGAATGGTTGAAATTCTATGAAATAAGAGTTTAGCAGAGAATTTATAAGCTAAAAACAGCCCGTAAGTATTACAGAATTTCGAAGCTCAGAAATACTTACAGGCCCTTTATCAACACGAAGGAGTGTGACGCCGTGACTATAAAACAAAATGCTGCGCTATGCAATAGGAAATGCATGTCGTGGAAACCAAACGATTATATAAATTCCCTTTTTCTTAATTGTTGTAGTAATGAGCATTTAGCAGATGCTTACTCAACAGTTTCCCATAATGTTAGTAGTACATTATCCCTATTTGATAGGGTTGGTAGAATAGTTTCTTATAAAATAGATATGGAAAATATTTGTATTGTAGGGCAAAAAAACTATCAATTCTTATGGTTGAGTAGGTTACTGATCGATTATTTTCAAAAATCATCTAAATCTCTGAAAGTTATAGAAAGCTATGATTTTTGTATGTTGTCTCGCTCAGAAAGGTTAAATCCTTCAGTGAAGTACCTCGTGTATGTTGATTCTTCATCTATGAACTTTAGTGAACTTGCAGAAGTAGATAAATTCTGCAAAGTAAAATTCATATTTAAATTTCCAGGACTTGAGCTTAGCCATAGCGGAGAAATTATCAATATAAATAATTTTATAGGGATTATTTCAGTTTTTGGTGTGGATTTTGCTTCATCAATTAGATTGACAGCATCTTTGAGTGAGGAAGAGTTTCTTGTTATATCTGGCAGAAAACAATTCATACGTTCTTTGACTAAAGAAAATCAGAGAAGCTATGGTGGTCTAATCAATTAAACACAAGGAAAAGGAGAAAATAAAATGACGAAATTAATTAGAATAAAAATGGAGAATAGTATGTTTCAAAAGAAAGACTTTGTAAAAAGAGAATATAGATATCTCATTTTATGTGGGGCTTTAATTGGGATTGCTTTTTGTCCTGATAGCGCTTTGGCTGCTGGTGAAGCATTTAAGGTAAATTTAGAAACTGGAGCAAAGGCTTTTTTTGACCCTCTTATTAATTTGATAGAGAACAACTGGGGTAAGGCTGTGATGCTAGCCAGTGGTGGCTCTGCAATAATGGGGGAAGGTGATTTGAGACAAAGGGGTATTAGGGCTGGTATAGGAGCTGGTGTTGCAGGAGCAACTATTGTTGGTTTACTAGCAATGTTTAAATAAAATTTGGGATGCGGTAGAGATTATGAATAGGCGAGTATTCAGTACATGTTTAAATAAGGAAAGGAAAATCTACAACTGTTCTGTATGGGCGTTTATTTGTGGAGGATTAGCTCTTCTATTTGCGGGTCTTGCGAAGGGACTCTTATGGGGAATGGGTCTTGGTGTTGGTGGTTTTCTGCTTGGTAGTTTTCTATCTAAGCAATGGCATCAGGGAAACATCCAACGTCTGATATATGCGCATATTCCATTTGCCAAATACATTGTAGATAAGAATATGCCGGAATCCCACCATCGTAGGACGATGTAATTTGCGAAAATGAATTAATAAATAGTTAGCCAGAGTCAAAATGAATAAGAAAGTAATGAGTTTAAATATTGAAATGGTTGCAAGGCAAAGAAACTTGTTTCTTATCCTTAGCGTGATGTCAGTACTTAGTTCTATGATGCTTGCATATAAAGTTTTGACTTCTGAAGAAAAAACAATATTAGTGCCTGGCCTAAATCAAGAAGTATGGACAAATAAAGATGGTGTTAGCAGCAGTTACTTAGAGGAAGTTAGTAGTATGTATATACCATTCTTACTAGACCTTGACAGTGGTTGCATTGATTGGAAAAGAGAAAAACTCTTTAAATATGTATCTAGAAGTGATGCTGTGTATATAAAATCTCTGGCCAATTATTTTGCTTCAGCAAAGAAACAATATTCACAATTTTCATTGAGTACGCATTTTGCAGTGAAAAATTTTAAGATTAATCAGAAAGATTTAACTGTGGAAGCTCATGGGCAGCTTACGAGCCATTTCGGAGAGCGTGGAGTAACTAGTATGCCAGCTATTTACCGTCTCAGTTTTGAATGGGTGAGTGGAAGACTTCTTCTTACCGAATTCGTGAAATTATCTAAAGATGAAAGTGGAGTAGATAGAGTAGGAGATGAGCGCGAAGAAATTGAAATTATAAAGCAGGAGGTATTGGATGATAATGAAGAATGAGCAAATTTCATTGGGTAATTTTGTTGTATTGACAGTCTTGTTGAATGTTGTGTGTTTTATTATGAGTGATGCCAATGCTTCCAAGACAGCTTTAATGCGAAAGCAGGAATTGGCATTGGATTATAAAAATCCTCTGACTGTGCATCTCAGTTGCAATGCTATTAATCACATAAATTTCAAAAATAATAGAATATTAAAAATTATAGGAGACCAGAGTAAATTTAGCAGCATCATATCTAGTGATGGGAGCCATTTGTTTTTGACATCAAAGGTAGCAGCCGGAAGTGAGTTTGATATGTCTGTAGTAGATGTACATTCAGAAGTCTTTGACTTGCATGTAATAGTGCAAGATGTGGGTAAGCAAGTAATTCTTACTCTAGAAAAATTGGATTTGAAGAGAGAAAAGTCAGATTTGAAAGTTGAGGAAGCAAAGGAGATGATCAATGCTATGCAACAAGGGATTAAAGGTAAATATTACGTTACTATGACTGATAGGGAAATTTCATTTGAGTCGGAGCCTAATTTAGAAATCAGGCAATATGCTAACTACAGATATGGAAAGCTCTGGGGTGCCTGTTTTGATGTAAGAAATAAATTGTCACAAAATGCTATAATTTTAAATACAAATAAAGTTGCTGGTTTATTTAAGAATGTCATAGGGGCTTTTCCAGTTCAGGTGACAATATTTCCGCTTAAGAATTCAAAAATATTCATTGTTTTTGAAGGAGAATCATTATGAATTTCAATGAACTGTTTGAGAAAATAAAGAGAAAGTTTTCGGGTGCTGCAATAACTGATGGAGAAGTCAGTGAAAATGAGGATTCTGATACAGATTTGGAAGATATATTGTTTGAACAAGATAATAGGAATAGTAGAAAAAATGCAGAAAAAAATAGTAGCAATGATCAGATAAAACAAAAACAATATATATTATTCAGTTCTCTTTTGATTGGATTTTTGTTTGTAACAACTATTGCAATATTATTTCTACAAAGCAAAACAACTAAAAAGAGAAAAATTAGTGATTCAGGAGGTTTAAAAATAGAGTTAGCTGACAAGGCTCTTGATCCAGAAGTACATTGGCGAAACTATTATGAGGAACAAAGAGAGCGTGATAGGAAGGAATTTGAGGAGAGGCTGAAACAAGTAGAACAGCAACAGCTAGAAGTTACAAATACTACAAAAAAGCAAATAGAAGAAGATTTAGCTGACAGTAAAGAAAAACTTCTCATGGCTCAGAAAGAGCTTGCGGCGGCAGGTCTTGCATTACAAAAAGTGGCTGAGGAAGAAGAAGCAAGACTAGGTAAAGAGCCTCCTTATATGGAACCATCTATGAATGAGATTGATCTGAATACAGAAACTGAATTTGACCAACCAAAATCCATAAAAAATTATATTCCAGAAGGAACTTATCTCAACGGCTATTTGCTGGGTGGGGTGGTTGTATCTACAGCTCTTAATACTGCTGATGAAAATCCAACTCCGGTAAGTATTCGTCTAAAATCACGAGGCAATCTAAATACAAACAATCAGCTTGATGTTTCAAAATGTAGGATTATGGGGAGTGCATATGGTGATCTTTCATCTGAGAGGGCGGTGGTTAGGCTTGAAAAGATGATATGTGAAATAGATGGAACTTACGTAACTAGCCGTATTGCAGGTATGGTTTATGGTCCTGATGGGTTTAATGGTATTAAGGGTAGTGTTGTTTCTACTTCCGAGAAACATTTAAAAAACGCATTTGTAGGAGGGTTAATAAGTGGGGTTACCTCAATTTCAAAAGGTCAAGGAGGAGTAAGTATGAGTGCGGCAGGAGTGATTTCTAGTCAAAAGCAAGATTTTAAAGATTTAGCTACAGGTGGTGTTCTTCAAGGAGCCAGTACTGCTGGTGAAAAGTTAGCAGATTATTACTTGAAGCAAGCCGAGAGTATGTCTCCTGTTTTGACTATTCCGGCTGGAGTTAGAGTACAAGCTCATATTACCAAAGGTTTCGCTATAGGAGAGGTTGGAACTATAGGCAAAATCAAATCTGAAAGGAATAAATCCAATTAGCCGAGTAATTATAATGAATATGAATGAGGATATGTTGATGTTGGGGTACTTAAGTAAGAAATTATTCATAGGGAAGGTATTTCTATTGGTAATTATGCAAAGCTTTATGACTGCTTGTAGTAGTTATCATTCGTCTTTTTCTTGTCCTGAGGCAAGGGGAGGGAGGTGTCTACCAATTGATAAGATTGATAGTTTAATTAGTAGTGGGGAGATTGAAGAAATTATTGGAATTGACGATGAATGTTTTAAAGGCAAATGCTCCTTAAGGAAAAAGCGTAAATTAATTACTCAAAAAAGAGAGTTTCCTATCATCAAAGATCAGGAGCAAGAAAAGAATATATATTTTCCTGAAGAAATGGAGAATGAGAAGAAATAATGTTTGCATTTGAGAGACAAATAAAAAATTTTGCTGAATATTTTGGTTTTAAATCTATTGCTGAGAAGGGGGTAGATTCGAAAGAAGAATTTAGAAAACTTTTAGACAAATCAACTAATGGTGCTACTCCGCTTAGTTTTCTTTTGCCTTACCAATATTTTGATGATGAGAATGGGCTCGTTTTTAACGATGATGGCACATGTGGGTTTTGGTTCGAAATCTATCCTATAGTAGGGTCCAATCTCAATATCGAAAAAAATCTTACATTATTCTTCAATGATGAACTGCCAGAAGGTAGTTATCTACAGTTCCTGATTGTGGCATCTCATGATATTTCCGTCCCTCTTTCTATTTGGGAAAAAGAGAGATTATATGGAGGAAGCAGTCTTGACAAACTTACAAAATATCGTAAGTGGTTTATTGAAAAAGCAGCAATAGATTTTGCAGCTAGTGGGGATGGAAGGCTTGCAAGAAATTATAGAGTATTTGTTACATATTCTTCTTATGTAACACAGAATAAAAATTCTATAGATGCAGTTATTAAATTTAAGAGTAAGTTGGCTAATAAATTAAGGGCTGAAAAACTTTACCAAAGAGAATGTGGTGCTAATGACCTAATTTCAATTGGTAAAGAAATTCTACAAATGGAACTTTCTACAGAGAAAACTAGATCGGCAAAATATAATGTCTTGGATAATTTGAGCGATCAGATATGTAGCCCTATGACATCTGTAATTTTTGAGGAAGATAAAATAACCCATGAAACAACTGGCTTAGTGTCCAAAATTTTTTACCCCAAAGAATTGCCAGAAAGTTTTTCGCTAGCTGAAATGATAAAACTTCTTGGTAGTGGTGATAAGGCTATACCAGCTCGTTTTATATTGTCATATGCACTAGCTAGTAATTTGGGGAGTGGTGGATCATCAAGTCTTGTTTCGCAAGGGCTTAGGTCAATACATGCGGCAGAAAAGTCTTATACAAGAAATGATCTTAACGCACAGGAAGAAGCTAGCCAGTGGCGTAAGATTCTTAGTATTCATAAGAAAGGAGAGAGATTTCTTACTGAGAACCTTGCTATGATGATTACTGCTCCAGAGAAGGATATTGATAATGCTGAAGAAACTCTAAAAAGTTTATGGAATGCTGAAGATTGGAAGCTTCAAGTGAATAAGCATTTACAGATGCTAGGATTATTTAGCATGTTACCTATGTTACAGTCAAGCTACTGGAAGTCCCTATCTTGGTACAAACTTACTAGATACGTACTAAGTGGAGAGGTTGTAGCAAAGCTTCCGATTCAAGGTGAGTGGAAAGGAGTTCCTAAATCTGGTGTATTGATGATTGGTAGGCGTGGTCAGGTTTTTAATTTTAACCCTTATTTTCGAATAGGTGGAGGCGGCAATTACAACATTTGTATGATGGCACCATCAGGTTCTGGGAAAAGCTTTTTCTTACAGGAACTTGCTACTTCGATGCTTGCACAAGATGTTGCAGTGTTTGTGCTCGATATTGGTGCTAGCTATCAAAATATATGTCACTTACTTGGAGGAGAATTAATCCGCTTTAACAAGGACAACAATATTTCACTAAATCCTTTTGCTACTTTGTCAAATAGTGGTGCAAGATATGCGAAAGCTCTTGAGATGCTAAGGTCAGATTTTAATTTTGACTCAATATCTCAGAAAACTGGCCTCAGCGTCGAGATGATAAAGGATCTGGATCTAACTAGTAATAAAGGAGCTGCTGCAGCGAAGAATGTTGACGGTATTGAAGTTCTAGAAATAGAAGGTGTAGATGAAGATGGAATTCAGAAAATTCATTTTGTAACGAAAGATAGCATTATTTATGCCAAAGCCATGCTTTCGACTATGTGTGGTGTGTCAGGAGATATCAGAGGAGAAGCTATAATAGAAAGAGCCATAAGTGAGGGTATTGCTTGTTTTGGTGAGAATCTAGACATTACTAAGTTATGCGAAATATTAAGTAATTTAAGAGACAGAAATGCTGTTTTACTAGAAGGAGCTAGTAAACTTTCTGATAGTTTATATCCATATACTGAAAATGGTATACATGGTCGTTACTTCAAAGCAGGTCCTGCAGCAAGTTTTAAGGAAATATTCACTATTTTTGAATTCGAAGAGATTAAGAATGATAAGCCACTTTTGGCAGTGGTTTTGCAAGTGATACTCATGCAGATCACTATGCAATTCTTATGTGGCGATAGGACTAGAAAATTTATGCTTATTGTAGATGAAGCATGGATGATTTTGGATTATGCAGCACATTTTCTGGAGAGTTTCTCACGTACTGTAAGAAAATATGGTGGTAGTTTAGTTATTTGTACACAAGATTTGAGTAGTTTTAATAAGTCCCCCTCTCATTCTGCAATTTTAGAATCTTCGACTTGGAAGTTGATGATGATGCAGTCTGAAACTGGTCTAGAGACTTTTGTTGCCAGAGAGGAATATAAAAATTTTATTGGACTTATATCATCGTTGAGAAAATGCGAACGTAATAAATTTTCAGAAGTTTTGTTTGATACGAATGGAGCTAAAGTTGTAGGTAGGCTTGCGGTAGATCCATATTCAACAGCTTTATATTCAACGGAACATGATGATTATGCTTACCTTAAGGATGCCGAGCAAAAAGGTGTTTCTAAGGGAGAAGCTATTTTAACTTTGGCTAAAAAATATGGTGAGCTTCCTAGTTTGGTAGATGGTGAGCTTTAATTATCTAAGAAGATATAAGGAGAAATGTTATGAGAAATTATGAAATAATCGAATTTGAAGATACATTAAGAAATGTACTTGAAATTTACATAAAGAGGGTGGTAGGAGAGATAAAAGATAGGTTTGAGCCTTATGTGGTAGAAGAGGATGATATGATAAAGCTATGTCCAATTTTAACATCCGTTTTAAGTCGTCATGGGGAAGTGATGATTAATATTTTATGTCACAAAGTGTCTGTAATAATTGATTCTTTAGATGAATAATATTAAGCCCGTAATATGAATCAATCACTATGTTAGGTATAGCTATTACTACAAGAAAACAAATCAGGATTACATGCTTGATATATTTTTTAATTTTTGGGTTAGGGATTACTTTTGGATGGTTATTTTTTTTATTGTTTGGAGATTTTTCTAGCCAGTGCAATGTAGTCCTTGTGTCTAAAGCTGCTTTACTAGAACTGGAAAATAAAAGGGTAAAGTTAGCAGATGGGAGTTTTGATAGTAAGGATATGTTTTTTGGGGATCAAGAGAGGTTTTTAGATTTGGTTATTAGTTATTCTAGCACTTTTAGAGATAAAAAAACCAAAGTTCTAATTGTTAGTGATAACAGTGGTAACTCATATGGGGGAGAAAATATTACTAAGGTAGTCTACGACGCGGTAGCTAAGAAAATGCATAATGAGAAAATTACAAATAGCAATTGGAAGAAGTAAAATGAGGAACGGATCTATTGCTGTAATCATATTTTTTTGTTTTGTGAGCTCTGCAGTGGCTAAAGAGTTTGGTCTTCGTTCTCATTGTTTCCCTATAAAAGAGGAGTCTTTTTTGGAAATGGTACAGAGAAAGCTTAAGGCAATAGATTTAGAAAAGGAAAATGAAAAAATGCAAAAAATTGCAAGAGAGAGAATACAAAATCCGTTACCCGTTTTTGGGTTGCTGCCTGCTACAGTTGATAGAGAATTTTTTTATGATCCTTCATATACATTGCAAGAAGATATTATTTTGCCTTGTGGCAGGATATTGCACAAAGCTGGCAGCAAAGTTAATCCGCTTGATCATATAGATTTAGATGGAGATCTGTTCTTTATAGATGGGAGAGTGGAGGGGCAGATCAAGTGGCTTCAGAATGAACTAAGTTCAGCAAGTAGCGATGCAGAAGGTTTTGCTGGCAAAATAATTTTAGTTGGTGGGAGTGTTTTTAAGCTGCAGGAGATATTAGGTAGAATTGTATATTTTGATCAAAATGGGGAGCTCACTACCAAATTTGGAATTAAAGCATCTCCGGCTAATGTGAAGCAAGATGGTAAGATGCTTAAAATTAGAGAATTTAATATAAAAAACATGGAGTAAATTTATGTCACAAATTTCGAAAACAATTTTTGATAAGATCAATGAACTGGAGAAGCAAAAGGAGCAATTACTGCTTATGCGAAAAGAGGAAATATTTGAGGTTGTAAAGGCGAGTGGGGGAATGGCTATAGATAATAGGTTGCTAGCTGGATTTATTCTATATGCACTATCTCCTGAAAATAAAACAGACGAATTTTTACAAAGAATGAAGGATTTAGGAGAAAAAGCCAAATTTCCCAGTAAAAGGGGCTGGTGTAGAGAGGGATAGGATTCTGCGATTAGTTAAGTCATTGCAGTATTTTAAAATGAAATTAAAGGAACAGAAAATGTTGGACAGGAAAGCTGATGCTAGAAGAAAGATATTAATGGGGGGTTTGGTTGTTAAGGCTAAGCTTGAGAATTTGTACGAGGAAGATGTAAATATCTTATACGGTATGTTGCTGGATTGTAAGAAGATCCTAGAAGCTAGGCCAGAGCTTAAATCTAAGTGGCAGAAGCTTGGTTTAGCATTATCATCTAACACTAATATTGATAATAAAATTGATGAGTAAAATACTTAAGAAGACCGATAGATTGGCAAAAATATATTACAGGAGTGCGTGGTTAGTTTTATTGCTTTTGGTTTCTTTATTACAGATTTCGGTGAGCAATGCTAGCACTTGTAGAGGTAGGTTTGTGAATCCTGTTACTGATGTTTGCTGGTCTTGTTTAATGCCTATTTCTATAGGTAACCTGAATATTGGGGATGGGATGGAGCCGAGAAAGAGAGATACAAAAAATCCCTCTAGCCCTGTGTGTTTATGTACGAAAAGTAATATTCCTATTCCTGGTCTATCAATAGGCTTTTGGGAGCCGGTTAGATTGGTTGATATTACAAGAACTCCTTATTGCATGACAAATTTAGGTGGAATGACCATGGGTGCTGATTATAGGAAAATAGCCAATCATAAATCAGGTAGTAATGTGCATGATTCTAAATATAGTTTTTATCATTTGCATTATTATGTATATCCGCTGATTTATTGGTTAGAGCTGATTACTGATTTTATATGTTTAGAAGAGAGTAGTTTTGACATCGCTTATATGTCTGAATTTGATCCTACGTGGAATGATCCTAAATTGCAGTCCATACTCAATCCTGAGGCATTATTGTTTGCAAATCCTATAGCACAAAGCATTTGCGCTCTTGACTGTGCGTCATCTACTGTAGCTACGCCAATAGATAGTTTATTTTGGTGTGCTGGTTGCCTTGGTAATATTTATCCATTTTCTGGGGCTAATGCGGATCATAGTGGTGGGGTACAGACTAGTAGCCTACTTACAGCAAGGATTATAGCAAAGATGCATCGTACTGGATTTGCAAAAGAAACATCTACATCTGACGGGAGAATGAATGGACCTCTTTGTCGTAAGAGTATGGCTATGAAAATAAAAAAGAGTCAATACAAACTGCAGATGACTTATCCAAGGCCTAGCAGTGGTCCGATTGGATGTTGGCCTATTGGGTTGTCTGATGTTATGTATAGCAGTTTTAACGAATATCCAAATGATGGAGAAGATTGGGGGTATCTAATATGGCGCAAAATAAATTGTTGTATGTTCTAGTTTTAATCATCTTGTACATACCTGCTAGTTCTGAGGCAGCAAAAGAGAATCAGCAGATAAAAGAAGATAGAATATTTGCTACTTCTTTATTGAGCAAGTCATTGGACAATATTCTAGAAAATATCAAATCAAAATTTTTTGAGTTAAAAGCCATACAAGGTAAAAGTAATGACGAGGAAATTCTGAGTAACTTATCAATTAAGGTTTTTGTCAGCAGTTCTATGAGCGAGAAGTTGATAAAAGATTACATTGCTGAGGCTAAAAAATATAAAGCTAGTTTAATATTCAATGGTTTAGTTGATGATTCATGGCTTAAGACACAGAAATTTGTGATGAATCTCCTAGAGAAGGAGAGTCAGAATGTATCAATTGTGATTAATGATGAAGATTTTCGTGATTATGGAGTTACTGCTGTGCCTACCATTGTTCTTACTAAAGAAGATGGTTTAGATTTTCATGGTGGTAATTCTGCAAGTCGCAAAGTATTTGATAAAGTTACTGGTAACGTTGGGATTAGGGGAGCATTGTCTTTATTTTCAGAGGAGGGAGATCTTGCAGAATATGCGAAATCTTTTCTAGTGGATGGTAAATGAGATGAGGTTTTTGACAAGTTTTATTTTACTTTTAGCATTGTTTTACGCATTTGCCGGATTATGTGATTATGAATCACCAACAGTGCGTACTAATTTAAACGAGAAGAATGATTTTTTTGAAAATGCTATACCTGACCATAATGACCTAAAGCAAATGTTGGAAAGTCACAAGAATAGTTATGGAGCCGAAAGAAACGGGGTAAGTGGTTTAAGTGGAGTGATTGACCTTAATGATTCAAGCATATTAAGTGAGGTTGAAGAATTAAAAGCTGGAAATAAGGTAATTCCTGAGGAAGAAGCTAATGAAATAATGTCTATGCATACTGACCTCACAGATCCTTTGCTGCAAAGAGACAAATCAGATTTAGAGGAGATAGCTGAAGATACATCAAAATCTCTTGGGAATTTAATTACCAGTCTAAAGGATATTGGCATTGATTGCAAAGAAGATGAGAAAAAGGAGGTAGTGCCATCCTTTTATAAAGTTGAAAAAATCAACTATGTTCATACTAACAAACTATATGATAAAGCTTTATGTGAGGAGTTAAAGAACCAATATAAGTGCACGGATATACTGACTGTGGAATGTGTAGGAAGATTACCTGCAAGACCTCTAACATTGGATATTATAGAAACAGACCTGCCAATAATTAGAAATCAGGACGGATATTTACAAGCTGGCTCTTATGATAGGCACTGGTTATATGGTGGGAGTGGTTGGTTATACAGATTTGTTATAAAGTTTAACATAGCAAAAGTTTCTGCCATAGAGTCATTTATTTTGCAGAATATAGGTTATGATGATTTTGTCTTGCTTGAACTCAATGGCTCTTATGTGTTTTCAGGTCCATTCGGTGGTCATAAACTTGAACTTATTTATGGTGGTGTTAGGGTTGATGATAGTGGTAGATTGCACAATCCGGAACAAAGTAAGTGGTGGTCCTCTCCTCCACGTCCTCCTTCTCTTCCTAAGGATCTTAAACCTTTTCTTAAAGACGGCGTAAATTCCTTAAATTTTACGGTGGTAGTTGGTGGTAAAGGTGGGTTACTTTTTGGCCTTTATATGAGCCAAAAAGTATGCAATCAATGGAAGGAATCATGGAGTGAGCAATGCGTATTAAAGTGATGTGTTTCGTGATTGTTTTGTTGATCTATTTAGCAGGAAACGTGGTTTTTGCATCTAGGTTCCAGGTTTTAGCCCCATATTCTTGCAATGATGAAAATAAGATATGTGTTAGTAGCGGTACGAGAAATATAGATGGTATTGATGTATATAGAGATTGTTGGGAATATTCTTATGTGAAAACTTGTAATTATCCAAGCAAGGATGATTGTAAATCCTATGCTCATTGTTATTGGGCGGGGAACCGGGAATGTATTCTTAAAGATGCTTATGGTAATTGTGTGAATTTACAGAGAGAGTTTTCTTGTGAGAGGTTAGAAGAAGCATTGCTTGAAAAAGAGAAAGTTACAGAGGATCTGACGTCTTTAGAAGAAAGAAGCAAATTGGTATGTGAGGGAGTACTTTGTATTGATGGAAATTGTGTTGATAAAAGTTATTTGACTAATGGCGAGATGATGGATTCTATTTCAAAACTTCATGCAGCAAAAACAATGAAACCAGATGCTAATCAGAACTTCAATTTATTCGCAGGAAATGGTCAGCATTGTTCTAAAAAAGTAGCAGGATATGAAAATTGCTGCGTTATTAGTGGAGGTAATGGATGGGGGCGTCAGTTAGGAGCTGGGTGTACTAATGATGAGAAAATCCTCATGGAAAACAGAAGAAGAAATTTATGTATTTATGTTGGGAAAACAAAAAGTAAAGAACTCGGTATTAAGGATGTTACAAAGCATTATTTTTGTTGTTTTGGTAACATGCTAGATAAAGTGATGCAAGTGGAAGCTAGAAAACAATTAGGTAAGAATTTTGGTAGAGGAGGAAGCCCTGATTGTAGGGGGCTTACAATGGATGAAATACAGGGACTTGATTTTAGTAAAATTGATTTTAGTGAATTTATTGATGAATTAAAGGTCAAATTTGCAAAAACATATAAAGGTCCTAAACCAGATGATTTAGAGGCTAGAATTAATGGTTCAATGAAGGATATTCAGAAAGGTGATTTTGGCGATGCAAGTGGCGATAATAGCGCGGCTGGTTGGAAAAAAGGTTATATTGATAAGGCCGGCGGTGGAAGATGAGCAGAGTTTTCAAAATATTTTATATTTTGTTCTTTTTTGTGAGCCAATTTTTTACAAATTGTGCTTTTGCTAAGAATAGTTTTTACGACGGGCTTTATCGTGGATGGCTTTGGTTTGAAGAGAAGGCGAAAATTGTTGAGGAAGATAAAATAGGTCCTCGCAATATGAGAGAACCTAGTGAAGAAGAGTATAAGCAGGCAAGAAAAGAGATAGAACAATTCGCTGCTGACCTAGAGAAGCTTAAATATATGATGCTTCGTTACCCTGGTAATTTAGAATATATAAAGAGATATAAGGAGAAGGAGGCCATCCTTTTGGAGAATGCGATTCTTTTGAGCCAAAATTACGCGATGGTAAATTTTCTAAATCCGCATCTTAACGATGAATTAAAAGACCCATCAAACTTATATGGTAGGAAAATTAAAAACACTGTTGAGCAACAGATGCAGAAGGAAGAATTGAAATCTCTGGCTCAGAAAGTGGAGCTGTTTTTGTTTTTTAGTGAGTCATGTCCTTATTGTAAAGTTTTGGAAAAACATTTGGCAGCTTTTGCTAGTGACTACGGGTTTAAAGTTACGGCTGTTAGTGCTGATAACAGCAAAAGCAACTATTTTCAGTCTCAAATTTCACCAGAACTTGTAGCTAAGCTAGATCTTAAAGTTATGCCTACTGTTATAGCTGTTACGAATGATAGCAGTGTGAGGTTCGAGCTTGTAAGGGGAGCTGTATCTGTAGCTGATTTAGAAGAAAAGTCTCTGTTAATGGCAAAGCGCATGAGAGAGCTTGAAGATGATTATAAAATACGTGAGGGGAAAGAATGGGAATGGAAAGAAACGGATCAATGAACATAAATTGCAGCTATTACGTAGGTTTAATGATTATGGTACTGTTTTCAGTTACATCATCCTATGCCAATATAGACAAGCTAATTAAGAATGTTATGCCAGATGGTACTATGCATAATACTACTAGAGGAGCAATAATCAAAGGACAAGAAGCTGGGCATCTGATAGGCGGTTCTGTAATGATTAAGACTCCGGCTTCTGAAGAGTTGCAGCTACTGAGTGTTCAGCCGCCATCATGTAAGTTAGGTGGTCTGCCTTGCGGAGCACAAATAGATATAAGGGGAGGGGGTTTTAGTTTTGTGAGTGCAGGAGCGATGTCTGATTTTCTAAAGAAGATGGCACAAGGAGTACCTGCTTATGCGACATTGATGATGATAAAAACAATCAGTCCACAAATTGAAGATATAATGACATATTTGAATGACGTTGCAGCAGCTGCTAATAAACTTGCCATTGATCAATGTGAAGCCATGGAGGCTTTACTTGGAGCTCCTCTCTCTAAATTAAATGCAGGCAGCAAAGCAACAAGACAGAGTGCAATTTTTCGTTCTGGAAGTAAAAAAGATATGATATCTATCCAAGAGGATTCGCGCGAGGAGTCTGATAATTCAAAATCAGGAGCAGAAGAAGATTTAGAGAGTTTACTTGGAGATAACTACAATCTTGTTTGGAAGGCCCTTGAGAAGAAAAGTATGAAGGCTAGTGGTGATAGTAGTTTTAGGGAATTGCTAATGAGTGTTTCTGGAACGATTATAGGTACTAAGAAAGATGGTGCGGCCTCAGTTGTGCATAAGAATTCATTAGTGAATAAGGAGCTAATTAAAGAATTTATAGGATCATCCACCGGTACTAGTAAGCTAAGATTATATAGTTGTGATACAACTTCTTCTTGTCTCAATCCTGTGATAGTGGATGTTGCTATAAATGCTGACGATACTTTGATGGGGCAGGTAACAAAGTTACTAAAATCTATATCTACGAAAATATATAATAATAAAGGAGACATGAATACTGATAATGGATTTACTTCAGAAGAAGAAAGTCTTATTAGCCTTGCTACAATTCCTATCATTAGAAAAATAGAAATGGATTTAGCTACTTATAAAGATCCTGCTTGGGCTGTGTATGCCCAAGGTGAATTTGTAGAAGCTCTATGTTATGACGTGGTAACAAACTACCTTTCCATGCTTCTAAATGAGGTAAGTATGGCTGTTGGGGAAATGAGCAGAGTACAGCTGACTGATAGTAGTATTTTTAATGATTTTGGAAGAGAAACTAGCAGAATTATGAAATTATTAGAGCAATCTAAGATTGACAGTTTTCATAGATATAATTTGATAGAGCAGTCTAAAGCGACACTTCGTCAAAGAGAAAATGAATTCAACAGGCTATTTGAGGAATTCATCTCACGTAGCAATTTTTAGAGAATGTAGAAAGAAGGTTGTAGTAATGGGATTCACTATATATTCATATGGATATTCGGAGATAATTTATCAGACATTAAATGCACTTGCAATGTTTAGAAACTCTCCTTTTTACATGGCACTAGTGCAAACTATGGTGGTGATTTCAGGTGTTATTCTTGCTACCAGAATAGCTGCTAGTGGCGCTACTGTGCAGGGTAGGCAATATTTAATGCAACTAATGGCAATAATAGCATTTGTTAATGGATTACTACTACCGAAAACCACTATGTTTATCAGAGATAATGTTGAAAGAAAGTACTTAAAAGTTGACAATATACCACTGGCCTTTGCTTTGCCAATTGGCATAACAGAGAATTTTGGACATATATTAACATCAGGATTTGAACAGGCTTTTGCTTATATTGGTAGTAGTGGGGCAAGTAGTTATTATAACTACGGTACTGTATTTGCTGCTAGGCTAAGTAAAGAGGTATTGGAAGCCAAAATTAGAGACCCTGAAGTTACTAGTAATATGCGCAACTTTATTGACAGATGCGTTGTAACGCCAGCAATGATAGGGAGTCAATTTACTAAGGAAGAACTATTTGCTACTGACGATATATGGAAATTAGTGTCAAAAAATGCAGGTACGATTTCTAGAGTAGATATAACTATAGCAGGTACTCATTCTAGCCCAACATGTAAAGAAGCAGTGGGTTATTTTGAAGAAAAATTCACTGATGCTGAGAATAGTTTTTTTTCTAGAATTATGAATAAATTTAGGGGAGGAGGAGATCCTAATGATTTTAATCCTTCAAGAGGAAGATTAAAATTAAATATCAGAAAATCAATATTAGCAATTTATCAAAGTGATAGTGGGCAATCAGTTAGTAAGATTCTAAAACATAACATGATGATAAACAGCCTTAATGATTACAGATCTGGTAAATTTTCGAGTGCAAGGGCTCAAATGCATTCTGAGGCCGGAGGGTTGTTATCTGGGGATATGGCAGAGAAGACTTTAACAGGATCACTTGCTGTGATGAAAGTGCTCATATATGGCTCATTTATTTTTGTTATTCCATTGCTAATTCTAACTGGAGGAATCAAGAAATATGGTATGTGGGTACTGGCGGCATTTTCGTTGCAGTTGTGGCCACCATTGTTTTCTATGTTAAATATGATTATCGATATAGCATATGATCCAGCTGAAATTGTGAGCTACAGTAGTTGGTCGAGCGAAGTTAGAAAGTTTGATTCTATAGCAGCGACTGCGGCTAATATGACATTGATGATACCATTTCTAGCTATGTGGATTACAAAGCTTGGAGAAGGAGGATTGATGCATCTTGCTGGTTCTATTATGGCTACAGCTAATTCTGCAGCATCGGCTATCGCTTCGGAAAAGTCTGCCGGGATAGTATCTTATGACAACCATAATGTTAGGAACTCAAGTTACGATATGCATAATTCTGGGAAGGTAGACCACAATTTGCAATATGCGTCTGGCGAGCATAGTTACTCGGACGGTGATGGCACAAAAGTGAAGATAGGTCAAAATGGATTAGCAATAATGACAGGTGGTGCTGGTATTACATCTTCAAGTGGTGAAGCGAGCTATAATTTAGGTAGTGGTGTAGATGCGAATTTGCAGCAAAACTTTGAACATAAGAAATCCGTTGCTGAAACTGTTCATGATTCTTTTAATAAGTCGAAAGCTAACACAATGGCCGAATCTGTGAATTATCTACAGCAAATTGCTAATCATACTAGAACTTCAGAAGGATATAACATTGACAAATCAACAGAGCATGGCAAAGCGGCTAATAAAGCACTAACTGAAATTGATGCCCTAAATGAGACTAATAACCATGGTTGGGAGCAGAACGCAAGAGCTTATATGGGGGTTGATGGTTCTATAGGTACAGATACTCTAAAGTTAAAAGCTGGTGTAGAAACTTCAGCAACAAATAGTAGCGATCAACAAGTTGGAGAAGAAAATAAGGTTAGTAGTGAGCAAGATATTAGAGAATCTAGAAATAATACTTTAAGAGCTTTACAATCTGAGAGCTTTGCAAAAGATTTAGAGAGCAGCGGGTCATTAGGTAAAGACTATAGAGAGTCCTATGAAGAAACTAAGAGACTAGAGCAACAGTTAGCAATCAGTCAAGAGGAAGTAAATAGTGCTTCTGAAGCTATAAATTATTCAAAGAATCACTATGCTCATAGCAATCAAGATGTATATCAAGATGTATTAGATGGAGTTGCAAGAGAAGTTGGTTCTTACACAGAAGCTAAAAAATTAGTGGATAGAAGGGCCCCTGTTGCGATGGGAGTATTTGACAGCCTTGTAGGTAACGAAGTACATCAGATAAAAAGTCAAATTTATCATAACAAAGACACAAAAACTGACGACAATGCTTATGACAATAAAGCAAAGCATATTAACAAAACTCATGAAGGCCAAATTAATAGAAATATCGGAGAAGATATTGCTCAAAGAGCGAATAATGACGGGTTAAATGAGGCTTCAGTCAATAATGACCAAAAAGCTATGTATGCTAGAAATAAATCTAAGTTTGTAGCTGAGAGAAAAGAAACTGAAAAGCTTTATACTGAAATTCAAAACAAGAGTGAAGATAAACAACAAAAATTAAAAGAAGAGATCAAAGACTATGATGATAATAGGAATGTGCTACAGAATAACCTTAATTATCCAAAGTCTATTAGAAATAAACTTTCTACAGGTAGGCGAAAAAGTAAATGAAATTACTTTTTACGGTGGTAATATATATTACCAGGGACGTTTCTAAAAGCGGGATTGTTATACCACCGTTCTTCTCTTTGTATAATTTTTTGTTTATTATATTTAATATATTTTTTTAGAAATTCATGGTGAAATATTATGAAGATAGGACAATTTTTAAGCATAAACAAAGAGGTAGGGATGAAGAAGAACGTAAATGAGTTAATACACCAGTTTAATGTAGGAAATATGCTGTTTAAGCGATTGAATAAAAATATTTCGGCAATTATACCTACAACCAAAGAGAAAAATACTAGTGAGCTACTGGGGCAGTCTTTTTTAACATTAATTTCTTTTTTATTGATATCAAGAAATTTTCCATCTTCAGTGAAAGTTATGATTTTGAATTTTTGGACGATTATTGGCATTGCTACAACCAAAAACACAAAAATAGAGACAAACGTTGTGATGTTTCCTACAATTCCTGCTACAGATGTAAAAACTGATAAGCCCAAAGCAAAATATATGTTTAGGCGATTGATATTGACTTTTTGCTTGTTGTTAGATTTCTGTAGCATTTATTTACCATATAACTGTTTTGGATTTTATAACTACAGTTTAACACGGGGCGGGTCTTTAAGTAAAGTATTTACAAAAATAATTTCGGTTTGTGGGATGTTTTTGTGTATTTATTCATGCAAGGTTTATGCAGATACTAACCAAATAGCTGAATTAATTGAACGGGCAGAGAGTAAACATGAGATTCCGAAAGGCTTACTAGCTTCTATTGCACAAATTGAATCAAACAATCATCCATTTGCTATTAATAGTGGAGGAAAGGCATATTTTGCTAATGATATAGAATCTGCGAAGAGTTATATTGCTTCGAAGTTAGCTGTGGGTATAACTAATATAGATATAGGAATAATGCAGATAAATTGGCGTTATCACGAGAAGGAGTTTAGTGGTATTAGTCACATGCTTTCTCCGGCTGCTAATATTGACTACGCTGGTAAGTTACTTGCATTGTTAAAGAATCAACATGGTGATTGGCACACTGCTGTAAGATACTATCACTCTTCAAATCCTAAATATTACAGAGTCTATTCAAGAAAAGTAGTGATGAATTGGATAAATGGAGGTTAGCAGAAATAGTTATGATGACTGATAACTAAATAAGGAAAAGGTATAATGATTGGAGATTTTATTGGTGGTGGGCAAGTTTTTTTGCACAAGGTGAGAATGTTTCGCCAGGTGCTATTTGGATCATTTAATCTATCAATATTCGTGGCTGTTATAATTACCATGACTTTTTACTGTAATGACTTTTCCAAGCTTGATGCAAGCGCTATTGTTACATACCGCAAAGCAGTAATAGCAGATGCTCTTGGCGATGTTGTTAGTGGGTTTAGGGTACTTGGCGGGAAGAATAGGTCTAATAATATAAAAATAGACGCAAAAACAAAAAATGGTATTTACATAAGAAATGCTATTCCAACTATGGTCATGAAGAGTAGAATCTTCAAATTTGAAGATGAAAAATTTCAATTGTTACTTCGAAATATGCTATCCACATTCTGTGTTACTATATTATCAAGCTTTCTACTCATTTTCTTGATTTGGTCTAAATTTGGT
>JAGOJE010000082.1 GCA_017995275.1 Rickettsiaceae bacterium
TAACTTAGAAGCTCTCGCTAGTTTATATGTGAAAGGTTACGAAATTGATTGGAATTTACTTCATCAGGGAGAAGCACACCAAAAGATTAGTTTACCAACCTATCCTTTCTTAAAAAAGAAATGTTGGTTTCCAGAAAAACAAGTTAATTTGCCCAGTAATTCTTTTCAATTATCAATGGAGGGGGCTTATAAACTTCATCCTTTGGTAGGTTATAACACCTCAACTTTTACTGAACAGAGTTTTAGGACAATACTTAAAGAGGAAGATTTTTATTTAAGAGATCATATTGTAGTAAACCAAAAAGTATTACCAGGTGTGGCTCATCTAGAAATGGCACGAGCTGCAGCTGAGTTGGCCTTACCTGGTAGCGAAATAAGAGAATTACAAAATATTAGATGGGTCAAACCTTTAGTAGCAAAAGAGGAGAAAATAGAAGTAAGTCTTCGCCTTGAAGAGCATGAAGGAAAAATTTCTTTTACTATCTATAGCTTAAAAGAAGGAGAAGAATTAATATACAGCCAAGGAATATTACTTTATGGAGACAGAAAAGAAATTAATGCTTGGTCTAATCCCTCTATTTTAAAGGACAAACTTCTACATGTCTATCACAAAGAAGAAATTTATCAATATTTCAATAAATTTGGCTTACATCTTGGTAAAACATTTCAAGTGTTAGAGTGGGTGAAGACAAATGGAAAAGAAGTTTTAGGATATTATCAATTACCCGCAGAAATAAAAGATAAAAACGAAGAACTTTATTTTTTCTACCCCAGTATTCTAGATGGTACCTTGCAAGCTAGCGTTGGATATATGTTAAATGATGGCCAGCAAGCGAACTTAGTTGTACCGTTTGCTTTAGAAAGAATTATATTACATCATAGGCTTCCTTCAGAAGGATATTCCCATATAAGACGAACAGTTGGGAAGGATATGATGTTTGATATACAAGTCTTAGATAAAGAAGGGCGGGTATGTGCAGAATTACAAGGGTTAAGTGTTCGGCCTATTACTGCTGAAGCATTCCATGAATCTAAGATAGATCTCCATTATTATCAAGCTCAGTGGATACCGACACACCTACCGGCTAAAGATAAGGGTTTAAGCCTACAAAGTCTATGCGTCATAAGTAAAGATAAACCTCTAGTAAACCAATTAAGAACTCGATTGTCAGGTTTGCCAATCATTCATTTGCAAGAAGGGGCTCAATATACACAAATTGACAATAACACTTATCAATTGCGCATGAAGGAAGCTGAGGATTGGCATGCTTTTATTAAGGATATTCAACAACAGGGAATACACTTAAGCCATTTTATTTTTGGAAAAGATTTTAGAAAGCTCTTTAAAAACGGTATTGATTATATCGATACATCTTTACACGAAATTGTTATTTTTATTCAAACTTTAATGAAAGAAAAGATTTCTGGTTCCCTAAAATTTGTTATGCCTTATGGATATAGAGAAGAGTTGTTATCGCCTTCTTCCATGCTAACAGGTTTTGCAAAGAGCCTGCATCAAGAACACCCTCAATACCAAATGCAAATTGTCGGCTTTGATGACAGCATAGCACCAGAATCCCAGCTTGAAGCTTTTATTGCTGAGTTAGAGCAAGGATTGGATTTTCATGTTCGCTATGTCAAAGGTGAGAGATTGGTAGAAAGGTATTTACCGTTAATAAGTAAAGAAGAATCTAAGGACTTGTCTACTTCTCTAATATCTCTTCGCCAAGAAGGAATCTATCTCATTACAGGAGGTTTGGGGGGATTAGGATTTATTTTTGCTGAATATTTAGCAAAAATCTATCAAGCAAAATTAATTCTGACGGGACGATCTGAACTTACCGAAGACAAACAAAACCAAATAGAACAGCTAGAACAGCTTGGAGCTTCAGTACTTTATCTATCAGGAGATGTAAGTGATAAAGCAATTGTTGAGAGTTGGATAGCGAGCAGTAAATCCCATTTTGGAAGTTTGCATGGCATTATTCATAGCGCTGGTATTATTGAAGATCAATTATTACTACAAAAAGCGTGGCCTAATTTTCGATCAATATTATTGCCGAAAGTATTAGGAGCTTTGCACCTTGACATAGCAACACAAACGGAGAACTTAGATTTCTTTGTAGTATTTTCGTCTGTTGCGAGTTGTTTAGGTAATGCAGGACAGACGGATTATGCAACAGCGAATGCCTTTTTAGATCAATTTGTTGAGTGGCGAGAAAATCAGAAGCAACAAAATCAGCGCCAAGGCAAGAGCCTTTCCATCAATTGGCCCTATTGGGCAGAAGGGGGCATGAGGATGGATAGTCAGCAGTCTTTAAGAAATTGGGGAATAGAAGCTCTGCCTAATGCTGAAGGAATTAAAGCATTCATGGATGGGCTTTTCTCAGATAGCGTTTCACAGTTGATGGTATTATATGGCAAAGAACAACGTTTAAAAGTATTGTTAGGAGAACTCACTCACATAAGACCTGGAAGATTGAGCAAGAAAGAAGACATTTTAAAGGAAGGCACAACCAGCCTTAAAATATTTGGAGACCAAAATCGAATTATATCTTCCTTGATTGAGGATTTAGCGTCTGATGTAGTAGAAGTCCTAAAACTACCATTAGGATCGGTTGATATTTTGAAGGATTTAGGTGATTATGGATTTAATTCTATTACTTTTACAGAGTTAGCCAATAAGCTAAAACAAAGGTATGAATTTTCAGTAACTCCTGCTCTATTTTTTGAATATAATACTATCGAAAAGTTTGCAGATTATTTATGGCAAACGCATGAACAAGACCTAATTACACGCTATGCAACACCTCAAGAATCAAATTCAGTTTCTGAGAAAGGAGGATCTTCTTCTTTAACACCCCTCAGATCTATTACCAGCTCAGTTAATCTAAGTAACCGATTTTTAAAACACCAAAACCAACAAGCTTATTCTGAAGCTACCTTCACTCATTCCGATATTGCTGTCATTGGCATGGCGGGGAGGTTTCCAGGCAGCGAGAATCTACAAAGTTTCTGGCAGAACCTCATTGAACAAAAAGATTTAATTACAGAAGTTCCAAAAGAGCGCTTTGATTATAAAGAGCATTCAATTCCAAAATGGGGTGGTTTTATTGCCGATATAGATAAATTTGATCCCCTCTTCTTTAATATATCGCCAAAGGAAGCAGAACTTATGGACCCGCAGCAACGGATCTTTTTACAATCAGTGTGGCAAGCAATAGAGGATGCTGGATATGCCGTTGAACATTTATCAAAATATAAAACAGGGTTGTTTGTAGGTGTTTCTACAGTTGATTATGGTTATTTATTAAATGAAGCCAATGTGATTGAAGCGTATACATCAACAGGTAATGCACATAGTATTTTAGCAAACCGAGTATCTTATATTCTAAATTTAAAAGGACCCAGCGAAGCTATTGATACAGCTTGTGCGAGCTCATTGTTTGCTATTCATCACGCTGTGCGGGCCTTGCAACAAGGAGATTGTGAGCTAGCTATTGCAGGCGGAGTGAATGCCTTATTAAGTCCTTCAGTGTTTATCTCTTTTACGCAAGCTGGAATGCTCAGTGAAGATGGAAGATGTAAAACATTTGATAAAGCTGCTAATGGCTATGTACGAGGAGAAGGTGTTGGTGTTATTCTTCTAAAGCCTCTTCGCCAAGCCTTGGCAGATAACGATCGTATATATGGCGTGATTAAAGGAGTCAGTACTAACCATGGCGGACATGTTAACACTCTCACAACTCCTAATCCAAATGCTCAAGCTGAACTCATTATAGAAGCCTATGAATCTAATAAAATAAACCCTAATACGATTACCTATATAGAAGCCCATGGTACAGGAACAAGCTTAGGAGATCCTATTGAAGTTAATGGATTGAAGAGAGCTTTCCGAGAGTTATCAAAAAAACAAGAAGTAACCTTAGGAAACGGCTATTGTGGAATAGGCGCAGTAAAGACGAATATTGGACACTTAGAAGCAGCAGCTGGGATTGCTGGGTTTATTAAATCCTTGCTCATGTTCCAATATAAAAAACTGCCAGGCCAAGTGCATTTTAAAGATTTAAATCCATATATTGAGCTTGATAATAGTCCCTTTTATATTGTTAGCGAGACAAAAGATTGGGTATCTAAAGATACACGTCGCATTGGTATTAGCTCTTTTGGCTTTGGAGGTGCCAATGCCCATGTAGTGATCGAAGAAGGTCCTGAATATGTTTTATCCAGTGAGCAAAACAAACCATGCTACCTCATTACGTTGTCAGCGAAGCATCCTGACTCATTAAGACAACGAACAGAAGATTTACATGATTATCTTAAAAAGCATCCTGAATCACCATTAGAGGCTATAGCTTATACACTGAACATTGGCAGGAGTCATTTTGATTATCGGTGTGCTTTAGTCGTTTCCTCAATAAAAGAGTTGCAGGAAAAACTTGAAAAAGTTCAAGAAAATCAGCAACTCAAGGGATTTTTTAAAGGAGATGCAAAACAAAAGGTAGATGACCAAGAAATTTATGAGCGAGTACTTAAAGGCATATTAGAAGAACTCAAAGCTCAATCTATTGAAGAAATAAGTGAATATAAAAAACAGCTAGAAGCCCTCGCTAATCTCTATATAAAAGGATACGACCTTGATTGGCATCTACTTCATCATGGAGAAGCCCATCAGAAGATTAGCTTACCGACCTATCCGTTTTTAAAGGAGAGGTATTGGATTGCGGCTGATGACTCTAATCCTGGTGTTAATAGGCAGCTGGGTTCAGCACAGCACAGGCCTGGGATTAAATCTTATTTGCACCCCTTGTTACAAGAGAATACGTCTAATATAGCTGAAGAGTGCAGGAGTTAAAGTGATCTCTACTTCATTTACAGAAGTTAAACAGGAAGAAAATCTTATGTTTAAAAAGACTTTTTACAAAAACAATAGAAAATAAAGAGGTTGTCGTGACGTTACTCATAAAGTTTAGTTCTATCTTCACAGGTGAGGAGTTTTTCTTGAGAGATCACCGAGTGCAAACTCAAAAGGTGTTACCAGGCGTGGCCTATCTTGAGATGGCAAGGGCTGCGGTTCAGCATGCTTTGGGAGAGTTTGGAGAGAATAAGAGCAGCATTCGCTTGAAGAACGTTGTCTGGGCGAGCCCGATTGTCGTTGGTGAGAATCTTCAAGAGGTGCATATAAGCCTCTTTCCCGAGGAGAACGGAGAGATTACTTATGAGATTTACACTCAAGGAGACACAGAAGA
>JAGOJE010000083.1 GCA_017995275.1 Rickettsiaceae bacterium
CTCCACATGCGCTTATATTTTAGTAATAGCTGATTGCAAGGCGTCCTAGAAGACAAGAAGATGTTTTTTTTAGATTCCCATCACCGAAAATAATAAAAAATTAAAAAGGAGTATTTAAATGACTAAAGATACAAATACGCAAGATACAGATTTTGTTAAAAACGATCTATTAGCTAAGATTAAAGAGTCTAAAAAGAGCAATAAGTCTGGTTATGAGATTGATGAAAAAAAAATTGAGGAGTTTGCACGCAGTTGCTGGGATCTCTTGACTGAGGAAGAAAAAAACAATTATAAAGAACAAAAAGACAAAGATAGCACTAATCCCCCTAAACTATCAAAATTAGCGTTTGATATAAATAGAGCCCTCCAATCTGCCTATTCTGCTAAAGGTGATGATATTGATGATAAGCTGAAACGTCAGGTTACTAACTTTAAGTATTTAAATCTTTCAAATTCTGCTTTACCAAACGAAAAAAATAAAAATGAGCACCTTCTTGGAAATGATCATTTTACTGAAAAGCTTGGAACCCTACGTCGAAATGCAGGAGAAAATAGTATATTAACTTTAAGTATTCTAACGCCTTTAGCAACTTTTCCGTCAATAGAGCGACTTGGCCATAAGTCAGAAGATGCTGAACAGATTATAGATATAACGGAGCGAATCCTTAGAAAAATGGCAAAAGATAATACCCTTCTTAAAAATGGAGTACTCGATTCAAATATTACATCCGCTGTAGCAATTACTGTGATTGAAAATTTTGATAAACAACTAAAAGAAAAAGACAAGTATCTTATTAATAATCTTGCAAAAGCTTTTAAAAATAGCTGTAGTTCTTTAGAACCGCGGGCCACTCTTGAAGACGTTTGTGGCAAACTAAATACAGTTATTTCAAATACAGAAGAATGGCAAACTAAATCCGTGGCTCAGTTTATACAAGAAAAAGCTGAGAAGTTGTATACAAGAGCTACATCTAGTTTTAGAAGAACACCTCAGGAACCTACCGAAAAAGGCACAAACCAGCTATAAGCTAAATTGCCTAAGCGTCTCTAGACATTTTGTCCGGTACGAAAAATCATGAGGATAAGCTGACTTTTCGCCTCAAAATGAGGCGATTTGCTAAGCCATATTCCTTCCGCCGTTTATTGATATAGTCTCCCCAGTAATGAAGCCCGCCTCATCATCTACCAGAAATGCGACTGCTCTTGCTATTTCATCTGGTCTGCCAAGCCTTGGAATTGGTGTAAGAGCGACTATTTTATCCAAAATATCTGCAGAAATTTTAGATACCATATCTGTCATTATATAACCAGGTGCGATTGCATTAACCGTTATGTTTTTAGAAGCAGATTCGCGAGCAAGAGCCTTTGTAAAGCCTATAACCCCAGCTTTTGCCGCAGAATAATTTGTCTGACCAGCCTGCCCAGCTATGCCGTTAACTGAACTAATATTAACTATCCTACCGAAGGATTCCCCCCTCATAGAATTTATGACAGATCTACACATGTTAAAGCATGATGTGAGATTTGTATTTATCACATCTCCCCAATCTGAAGGCTCCATTTTATGTAGCATAGAGTCCCTAGTTATCCCAGCATTATTAACAAGTATAGCTACTTTTTGACCGAACTTTTCTTCTATTTCTTCCACTGCTTTTGCACATGATTCATAATGAGAAACGTCCCATTTTTTTACATATATACCAGTTTCCTCGTGAAAAGCCTTTGCCGTTTCAGATTGGCTTGCATAACTTGCAACGACTTTGTAACCCAGATTGTGCAAAGCTAAAGAAATAGAGGCTCCTATTCCCCTTGTCCCGCCAGTTACTATTGCTAAACGCCCCATATGACCTCCTAAAATTAAAATTGAAGTATCTAGTTGCGGAAGGATGATATAAAACAGGCCCTACTTCTAGCCACCATCCGCAACTTGAAACAACTCAAAATAGGATTACTATGGCCAAAAGTCAATCCCCTGATGAAAAATTACATTATTATGTCTATCTATTCAGATTCTAGTAGAATTTTTTTGAGGCTTCTTATATTATTGGCTCATAAACAAGATCTAATAGGATTCCTGAGATGATAAATTTAAAAATCCCTGAAAATATTATTCTAAAACCAATCATTACCGTTTTAGGAGTTGGTGGAGCTGGTGGAAATGCTGTAAATAACATGATCGCTTCAGGTTTACAAGGCGTAAGATTTGTAGTTGCTAATACTGACGCTCAAGCTCTTGAAAATTCCGCAGCTGAAAATAGAATCCAGCTAGGGGTTACAACGACAAGGGGGCTTGGCGCTGGTGCTGATCGCGAAGTGGGTATGTCTGCAGCTGAGGAGTCTAGGGATGACATAATAAGTTATCTAGAAGGTAGCAATATGGTGTTCATCACAGCTGGAATGGGTGGCGGAACTGGAACAGGAGCTGCTCCTACAGTAGCGAAATTGGCTAAAGAAATGGGAATCCTTACAGTTGGCGTTGTTACAAAACCATTCCATTTCGAGGGGGCTCACCGCATGAAAACAGCCGATAGCGGGCTTGCTGAACTACAGCAATATGTGGACACTCTTATAGTAATTCCAAACCAAAATTTGTTTAGAATAGCCAATGAAAGAACTACATTCACTGAGGCTTTTAAAACAGCAGATGAGGTTCTGAAAAAGGGTGTACAAAGCATTACTGATTTGATGATAATGCCAGGTCTTATAAACCTAGACTTTGCGGACATAAGTGCAGTTATGGGCAATATGGGTAAAGCAATGATGGGAACAGGCGAAGCTGATGGGGAAGACAGAGCTGTGCGAGCTGCGGAAGCTGCAATTTCCAATCCACTTCTAGACCAAAGTTCTATGCGTGGGGCAAAAGGTGTTTTAATAAACATCACCGGTGGCGATATGACTCTTTTCGAAGTAGATGCGGCAGCTAATAGAATAAGAGAAGAAGTTGGAAATCCAAATGCTAATATAATATTTGGTTCAACTTTTGACGAAAAATTGCAGGGCGTGATAAGAGTATCTGTAGTAGCCACTGGAATAGGCTCTGAAGACATGCATCATTATGGCACGACTCACCATCATAACACTCATCAAGAAGATGAGGACGAAGTTGTTATAGCCGTAGAAGAAGTAGAAGTTGAGCCAGAAGTTTTTGCAGCTGTAATGGATACTATAATTCCAGAAGAAGAGGCACAAAGCTTTGAGGAATATGGAATTACAGAAACTGAAGAGCAAGAATTTGATGATTCTATATATGCGGCCGCTCCTGTAACTACAACAAGTCAAAATGCTTCACATACTCCAAAAAAGAGTTCAATTTTTTCAAGAATGTGGGAAAGCCTTCGTGGTATGGATCAAACGCAAGAGGATAGCCATCAGAATAAGAGAGCTCCTCAGCATAGCGCGCAGGATTTGTATGATACGCCAGCGTTTTTAAGGAAAAGAAAATAGGCCTTTATGAAAAAAGCTCCTAAAAAAAGCGACCTTATAAAAGAAGTACAAAGAAGACTGCCTGATCTCCCAGAAGAAGACGTTTCAAACGCTGTTAGCTTGATATTTGCGCAGATAGTGACACAATTAAAGTCTGGTGGAGGAGTCGAAATAAGAGGATTTGGAAGCTTTTCCACAAGAAATCGCACTATGTCAGCAAATTCTAGGGCTGCTCAATTTGGATATGGCATAAGAATGAGCCAAACATTCAAGACTGTTTATTACAGAGACCATCATTAGTAACTGCAAATACTCTAACTATAGAGTATTGTACCTTGCGCCGCGGGCAATCCCGCGACCTCAGAGCTAGCTTACAGAACACCTCAATTTTTTCTTAATGAATCATTAATATATTTAGAGTAAAATAATAAATACTACCACCAAAAACAATTGAATGGTTATATTTATTATGAAGAGCAGACAAGATGATTCCCAACTCACCCTTAATACAAGAAAGATGTATAGCATTTTTTTTAGTAAGGATAGAAAAAATTTTCTAGATCAAAGAAATCGGGACCGCTTAATTGCATTAAGAAATAAAAATCCAGAGGCGGCTTATTCATTTATATATAGCTCAAATTTACTTGATGAATCTGCAAAAGTAGAACTTAACAATTTTTGTCAAAGGCATCGTATAGAAGCAGTAGATTTTGATACAGAGATCGCAACCGATCCATATCAAAGTGAAAAAGAATCAAAACTTTTTGGTTTTGTAAGAGGTGAATTAGAAAATTGGGTTGGAGGAAACAGAGGGGGGAATCCTGCTGCTGCTTCTGATATGCTAAGATATTGTCCAAGAGTGATAAAAAGATGCGGAGCTTATGTAGAGCTGGATACGGATGTTGATTTATCAAGTTTACCTCAAAGATATAATATTAAACATCCAATTATTATGCCAAAAGAGTCTAATGATTTTATTGGAGTTGCAACAAAAGCAAATGGAGAAATCCATGAACAGGCAAAACAATATCTAGAAAGATTTCAAGATTATATAATAGAAGGATATGAAATAGAAAAAAGTGATAAAGGTGTAGAGCAAATTGACTGGGATGCCCCAATAATGTATGAATATTTTTCTCAAATTCCAGGAGCCGATAAATCTTTAACTAGTTTCAGGAGCTTTATAAAAAATGCTAATATTGATGATTTTCTTAAAGCAATTAGACCTCATCTTAAAGGACAGATTATAGTTCTAAAAGATACTTTTCATTATCTATCACTACAAAAAAAAATATAGCTTTTCAACCTCCAAAAGATGGACAACCTATAGAATGTAAATTATTTGATCCAAAACTCCATAAATTTAAAATTGTAGCACTTGATAATCTGGCTAATTCTAAGGAACTAGATTGTATTAAACATCCTCCTACTGTAACAAATGAAGACCAAAAGAAAATCCTCCAAGCTTTAAATGGAAAAGGATGCGAAGTGCCAAGAATATCAAATCAAGATAAGATTGATCAATATTTGGCAAATCCAGCCCGCACCAAAAAAGAAGGATTTAAGATTTTAGGTGAAATTATTTCTTGTGATAATGATAATTTGTGTCAATATTATTTGTTCAAATATATGCAAGGCCGTGATAGTAATAACCCAATTGGTTTAGCTTCATTCACTATAAAAGATATTAAACATGGTATTCATGCAGGGTCTGTTACACGTATAACTGGGATAATTTTGAAGGTTTTTGAACGAAAACCTACCACTATTTCTGATTTGGAGATTCGTGATTTTATCAAGACTCAATCATCAATGGGT
>JAGOJE010000084.1 GCA_017995275.1 Rickettsiaceae bacterium
TGCAAAAGAACAAAGCCAGGCCCAAAATCGCTTCTGTCTGGGTAAGACCTTTTGGCCCTAGGTCCATGAGTCAAAGAAAATAGGCTATGCTACTTTAGGGCTATTATTATCTTCATCAGAACTGATATCAACTGAAGAACTAGAAACATAATCTAACCTAGTTGGTATATGCTTAAGATAATTGTTGTTAATTCTTCTAGCTTGATCAACAAGTAGAATAGGAATACAATCCCTTATAGGATATGCAAGACCGGCCCCCTCGCTAATTAGTTCTTGATTTTCTCTGTCATAGACAAGAGGTTGCTTTGTTACTGGACAAACCAATATTTTCAGTAGTTCAGAAGAAATTTCCATAATATTCACAAAATATAATTATTAACCAAAATTCTATAATAATACAAAAATTTAAAATTGCAAGTTTTTTTTTGTAAAAATGATTATATTTTTTAAGATATTTTACTCTTTGGAGGTGGAGTTATCAAAATTCCAACCCAAAGTTAAGAGCGATAAACAAACAAGATAAAGGGATTCTAACTTGAACCACCAGATTCTATATATACTGTGAATATTACTTAGAGTTTTTCACAAGATCCCAAGGCAGTGGTGACCCATTAGGGCCAACAACCAAATCACCAGAACTATCATATTCAGCAGCAAAGAAGGAAGATTTTCCTGTTATAAGTTTAACTGGCTTTATTTTTTGGCCATTATAAAAGAATTCTTTAGCCTGCTCACGAGTTGTTGGGTTGTTTTTCGATGCCGTCTTAGCTTTTGCCATTTTATATTCCCCCGAAGTAGAATTTTGTTCTTATTTAAATTTTAACCTCGCGAGATAATGCATTTTTATTAGTTTTTTGTCAAGAAAAAAGTTTTCCTATACCACTACGCATCAGAGATTTAAAATCCATTCTACTAGCTTTTTTTACCATATCTCTTATTTGAGAGAACTGCTTGAGGAGCTTATTTACATCCTGCACTGATGTACCAGACCCAGCTGCGATTCTTTTTCTTCGAGAGGCATTTAGAATCATTGGATCACGACGTTCTGCTTTTGTCATAGAAAGTATTATTGCTTTTTGCCCACTTACTATTTTCTCTCCCCTTGACATATCAATTTTATCAGCCATTTTTCCAATCCCAGGAAGCATTGAAATTATGTCGCTCATACCTCCCATTTTTCCTATATTTTCAATCTGGGACAAATAATCATTCATATTAAAATTCCCTTTCCGTAATTTTGCTGCATTTTTTGCCGCATTTTCCTCATCCATAATTGACGCAGCTTTTTCTACAAGAGATACAACATCCCCCATACCAAGAATTCTGGAAGCTAGTCTTTCCGGGTGAAGAGGCTCAAGAGCTGTAACTTTCTCACCGACACCTAGGAATTTTATAGGTTTTTTTGTAACTGCTTTGATACTAAGTGCCGCCCCACCTCTGCCATCACCATCTATTCTCGTTAATATGAATCCAGTAATGTCGACAGATTTATCAAATTCAGACGCCATATTTACTGCGTCCTGACCAGTAAGTGAATCAGCTACAAGGATTGTCTCGGCAGGTTTTACAAGAGACTTAACTACTTTAAGCTCTTCTATCATCTCATAATCTATATGAAGCCTGCCGGCGGTGTCATAAATTACAACGTCATAACCACCCGTTTTGGCGTCAATTATTGCTCTCTTTACTATTTCTAGAGGTTTTTGGTCCTCTATAATCGGTAGACTATCTATATCAGAATTTTTTGCAATTACACGCAGCTGTTCTTGAGCGGCTGGCCTATAAGTATCCAAGGATACTAGAAGCACTTTTTTCTTTTGATTTTTTAAATATAGAGCCAGCTTTCCGCTAGAAGTTGTTTTTCCGCTACCTTGGAGCCCTACAATCATTATGCTTACAGGGGGTTCTGCTCTTAAATTCAACGAGCGATCTTGCTCATCACCACCAAGTAGAGAAACGAGCTCATCATGTATTACCTTAATAACCATCTGAGCGGGAGTAACTGATCTTACTATCTCCACCCCTGTCGCTTTTTCTTTTATCGCTTCAGTAAATTCCTTTACAACAGGAAGAGCAACATCAGCCTCAAGCAAGGCAATTCTTACATCACGCAAAGCTGCTTCTATCTGGTCCTTCGTTAATGCACCACTTGAACGCAAACGATCAAATATTTTAGAAAAATTACTACTTAGGCTCGAAAACATAACAAATCACTTATAACTAACAAGGCCAGTATAATAATATCATAACATAGCAAAGGCAATTATTTTTCATAGCGTTATAGCTATTATACATCATTCAATAGTTAAATTTCTTAGCAAAATCTAGTGGAGTAATATGCTTGCAATCAATTACGAAACTACGTTGTAATGAATCTCCATGTTCAAGCAAGCAATTTTTGAATTTGCTTTTTAGGATAATGAGGCGTATAACTGTGCAGCTCTTTGGAATTAGAAGAGTGGCCTAATATAACATGGAGGAAATCATGGAAAATAGCACCAAAAAAGAAATGGCATCAGCCTGGTTTGAAAACCTTAGAAACCAGCTCTGCTCAGCCTTTGAACAAATCGAAGAAGAATATGCCAATAAAAACAATTTAGTGCCTGGCAAATTTGTGAGAAAAAGGTGGCAAAGAGATGGTGGTGGTGGAGGCGAAATGTCTGTGATGAAAGGGAATGTATTCGAAAAAGTAGGCGTAAATATCTCAACAGTTTTTGGCGAATTTTCTGACTTCATGATGAAAGAAATTCCAGGCGCAAAAGAAGATCCAAAATTCTTCGCAACAGGAGTTTCACTAGTATCACATATGAAATCTCCACATGTACCAGCAGCTCATTTTAATACACGTTATATAGCTACTACTAAGGATTGGTTTGGAGGTGGCGGAGATTTGACTCCTCTATATCCTAACGATGAAGAAACATTCAAATTCCACGAAAATTTTAAAAATGCCTGTGACAAACATAATCCTGAATATTATCCAAAATTTAAAAAAGAATGCGATGAATATTTTTTCCTCCATCACAGAGGCGAACCAAGGGGAGTTGGTGGTATATTCTATGATTATCTAAATACAGGCGATTTCGAAAAAGATTTTGCTTTTACTAAAGATGTTGGACTAGCATTTTTAGCGGCATTCCCTGAAGCAATAAGGCCCCAAATGCATAATAGCTGGAGTGATTCTGAAAGAAGAGAATTACTAGTTAAAAGAGGCCGATATGTAGAGTTCAATTTGCTGCATGACAGAGGAACGAAATTTGGACTAATGACTGGCGGAAATGTTGACGCTATACTAATGTCAATGCCACCAGAAGTCTTGTGGGACTGAAAGATGAACATATATGTTGTAATTTCTTTTTCTTTCGCTTCCCTTTTACTTGCTGGCCTTACTGTCAGTAGTTTGGTAGAATATTCCAAAAACTATAGAAAAAGTGAAAAAGACTGTAAAAAATAGACTCATAACAATAATAATCATCCTTGCATTTAGCTCAGTAGGGGTGGTGCTACTTTTAAGCGCCATGAAGGATAATATCACATTCTTCTACAGCCCTTCTGAGATTGCAAATGCTTCCAACATAAATAGCAAAACAATAAGGATAGGCGGCCTCGTTAAAAAGCTGCAATATAAAAGCCCGAGCGAGATAGAATTTGCTATCACTGATATTACATCCGAAATAAAAGTATTGTACTTCGGAGTAGTACCATCACTATTCAGAGAAAATCAAGGAGTCGTAGTAGTTGGAAAATTTGAAGGAAAATTTTTTATTGCAAAAGAACTTTTGATAAAACATGATGAAACATATAAACCTCCTTACAACAATAAAACTAAAATGGAGTTACAATGATTCAATTTAATAAAGCAGTAATCATAGCAACTATATATACCATTCTCTTCAATATACCTTCTTTAATATTTACTTATAGTGGATGGGGTTATTTAATTCCATTAAAGCTATTTGCAGTATATGTTACAACTATAGGCTTTTTTGCTTTGCTACTTCTACAAAAACATCTAGCTTATTTCTTTATTACTCTATTTTTTTCTATAGGAGGAGCAATAAACTACTATATTTTTGCTTTTGGCAAATCCTTTGATAACGGAGTACTAGTCGATTTATTATCCGTGGAGACGGATCTAATATGCGAATATATCTCAGCTGTTATGATCGCATCAATTATTATATCCGGGGCAATAGGATTTTTGCTTACCTACAAAATCAAAACCACTAAAGAATTTAGCAGAAAACAGGCTATAATCTCTATATTCTTATTCTTATTAATGATAATTCCTCCAATATGCTCCCCTGCCGCTGCGAAAGATTTTAAAATCATATTACGTTCGTTAGAGCCATTTAATATTTTTTACGCCATAGGATCCTATTTCAAAGAATATCTCCCACATTTAGAAAAGAGTAAAAATAAAACAGATCTTACAGATAGTCATAAATTTCAGCTTACAAAAAGCAAAGATAAGCCATTATATATAGTACTTATAATAGGGGAATCCATGAGAGGGGATATAGTAAGCTTAAATGGCTATCATGTTCAAAATATGCCTCTTCTTACTAAGAGGAAAAACCTAACAAGTTTTACAAATGCAAAAAGCTCTGGAACATTAACTAGAGTTTGTCTTCCATATATGCTAACTAGCGCTAAAGCTCCAGATTTTAATAGAGCATTATCGGAAAAATCAGTAATCTCTATATTTAAGAATCTCGGATTTGCAACTTCTTGGATAGGAAACCAAGGGCTATTTGGTGCTTATGATGCTGCTTATGGAAGCATTGCACTGGAAGCAGATTATGTGATAGATCAGCACAGAATGAAAGACCTTACTGGAAGGACCAAAACATACGATGGAGATATGCTAGAATTTTTAGATAAAAGAATAGAAGAAACAAAAGAACAAAACAACTTCATAGTGATACATATGCTTGGTAGTCATTGGACATTTTCTTCAAGATATCCAGAAGAATTTCCAGCTCCATTCTCCCCAGTTTGCAAGTCTTCTCCTGAAAGCTGTAGCAAAGAAGAACTATGGAATGCATATTTCAATTCTATTGTATATTCAGACTATTTTCTAAATGAATTAATCAAACGTTTTGAAGATAAAAATGCATTCATATTATTCTCATCTGACCATGGAATATCACTTGGGGAAAATGGTATTATAGGAAATGGTTATCAAG
>JAGOJE010000085.1 GCA_017995275.1 Rickettsiaceae bacterium
GCTTATATCTAATGCTTCTGATGCATGTGATAAACTTAGGTATTTATCCCAAACAGATGGGACTTTGCTCGGTGGAGATGCTGATTTAAAAATTAAAATCTCGATAGATAAAACAAAAAGATTGCTCACTATAAGTGATAATGGAGTAGGTATGAACAAGCAAGATTTGATAGAGAATCTTGGTACTATAGCTCGTTCTGGAACTCAAAATTTCTTAGAGCAAATGAGTGGAAATCTGAAAAAGGATAGTTCTTTGATAGGGCAGTTTGGTGTAGGGTTTTATTCTTCTTATATGGCTGCGGATTTTGTAGAAGTATTTTCTAAGAAGGCCGGTGAATCATCCGGATATAAATGGTCTAGCGATGGAATGGGAGAATATTCTGTTGAAGATGCGGATATAGATTTTGATAGAGGGACTAAAGTTGTAGTTCATATAAAGGATGGCGAAGATACTTATCTGGATCATTTTAGAGTTAAACATATAATAAAAAATTATTCAGACCATATATCTGTACCTATTTATTTTGTTGATGAAAGTAATAATGAAATAAAACTCAATTCATCTTCTGCTTTGTGGGCTAGGTCAAAATCTGAAATAACAGATGAGCAATATTTAGAATTCTATAAAAGCGTTTCTCATTCAGCAGACAAGCCTTGGATTACAATGCATAACAAAAATGAAGGTTTAGTAGAATTTACAAATCTGCTGTTCATCCCAACTAATAAGACTTTCGATTTATTCCATCCTGATAGAAAAAGACGTGTGAAACTTTATATAAAAAGAGTATTTATAGCTGATGAGAATATAGATTTAGTGCCAGGATATTTACGCTTCTTAAGAGGGGTTGTGGATTCTGAAGATTTACCTTTGAATATAAGTAGAGAAACTTTACAGCACAATGCCACTTTGGATAAAATAAAGACTTCAATAACAAAAAGAGTGTTATCTGAGCTTAGTAAGAAGAAGGATGAAGCAAGAAGTGAATATGAAGAATTCTGGACCAATTTTGGGGCTGCTTTGAAAGAAGGTTTGTGTGAAGCTATGGCGGATTATGATAAGCTTTTGGAAGTTTGCATATTTTATAGTGTGCTTCAAGGTAGGATGATAAGCTTAGATGAATATATATCAAATATGAAGGGTGATCAGAAAATTATTCATTACTTGAGTGGAGATGACGTTACTAAACTCAAGAATTCTCCTCAAATAGAGGGTTTTATAAGCGATGGTATTGATGTGCTTTTATTTACAGATTCAGTCGATGATTTTTGGGTGAATGTAGTAGGAAAATATAAGGATTATGAATTTAAATCAGTAACTAGATCGGATATTAGTGCGGATGATGCTCTTGATAAAAAAGAGGAAATATCAGAGTCTAATCAGAAGCTTGTGGCATTCTTTAAAGAAGTTTTAGGTGATAGTGTAAAAGATGTAAGGATTTCTAGAAAGCTAAAAGAAAGCCCTGTGTGCCTTGCTGTTGCAGAAGGCGATATAGATATGAGGATGGAGAGGTTTTTGATAGAGCAAAAGCAGCTAAAATCTGCTAGCGCAAAGATATTGGAAATCAATCCTAATAATAAAATTATCACTAATATAGAAAAAAATATTGGTGATGAGTCGATGAAAGAAATAGTCCATTTGCTTTTTGATCAGGCATGTATTATAGAGGGAGAACAAGTTGCTGATGTCTCTTCATTTGCAAAATGTTTGAATAAACTAATTGAATCGTCCTTATGAAAAACTATTTGCTAAAATTCCTCGGTTATTTTAAGAAAAAGTGGCAAAATTTAAAGTTTGCTATAACCAATTTTTCAGTCAAGAAATTGGTACTTTATTTTATAAGGAATTTTAGTGTTTGGCATGTATTGTCAATAGACGGTATGCTAAAAATAGCTTTTATATATATCGTTATTGTTTTTTCTATAATATTAGGAGATGTGCGTCTGCCATCTTTTGATAGGACAAAGCCATGTATATCAGTTTATTCTACCCATAGGATAGGTGAGGGTCTTTTGCAGGATAGAGTAGAGCGCGCTGCAAAAAATATGGGGTGGAATGTAATTAGGGTAAGATTAGAAGAGCATCTTCCAAAATTTTGCTTAACAGCTCATTTCTATTATTCTGCATTAAGTTTAGTGAATTTGATTTATAAGCCTATATTTAACCTTGCTGTTACGCACTATTTTTTTGCAGTTCCATATGGTTATAACGTAACTTATCTAAATGTTCCTAACAGTATGATTATAAGTCGTAGTGGATTCGTGGAGAAATACAAACATCTTGCAAAATATGATGCTTATGTGGATTTATATAGTGTGTCAAATGGCAAAAACCCTAAGCTTTTAAATGCGTTAGAAAGATCTGGCAATAAGGATGCTTTGATAATTCCGATGTATATTTCTCATGACTACGTCGAATATAGCCCAGCAAAAAGAGATCGGATGCTTTTGGTAGGTTCTCTCTGGGGATGCAACCGCGCCTCTGACAGACTGAAGGATGCGCTCTACAACTTAGGAAAGAACGAAATGCTTATTGCCTATGGTATAGAAGATTTGGAATTTCTTGATGATGCTTTTAAAGGAATGGTTGAAGATTCTGGAGAGAAGGGTAAATCAATGGATCAAATATTTGCTCTTCAAAAGAAATATGGCATTTCTCTTGTTGTACATTCTTTGGAACATATGATAGCTGGTATGCCAACTTCTAGAGTTGCAGAATCCGCTGCTGCCGGTGCAATTATAATAAGCGATGGGAATAAATTTATAAAAAACACATTCGGTGATAGTGCTTTATATTTTAATTCCTTAGTACTTGAGGATGAAATATATTCTCAGCTGAAAAATCATATAGAATGGATAAGATCTCATCCAAAAGAAGCTGAACAAAAGGCAAGAAAAGCTCATAAGATTTTTATGGATAATTTTGCTATAGAAAAGCAATTGGTGAGATTGTTAAATATTGTTGAGTCTAGGAATTCGTCATCGCCTCAATAATTCTTATTAAGCTGGCTCTGTTATCTAGGTCGAATTCCTTTGTGTCTCTTATCATCTTCATGACTTTTTCATATTGCATGATGCTATGATGAGAGACAGAGCCATTCTTTAGCAAATCTTTGAAATAATGAGTGGCAGATTTTGCAAATTCATCAAAATCATTTTTGTCTATTTTTGAAGAGAGTTTTTTTAAGAAAAAGCTCTTGTCACTTAGGCATTTTAAAAAGTCATCATAACTTCTAACATCTGGGGAGTAATTTACTTCTGCTATTGCTGATATTTTGTGGCATCTTGACCTAATTGTGGGGATCAAATTTGCATAAGACTTTGTAATTAAAAATAGGAAGCTATCTTTCGGGCTATCTTCCAAAATTTTAAGGCAGCAGTTGCTTGCATTGTTGTTCATCGCTTCTGCTTGATATATAACTGCTATTTTTCTTTTAGATACAGCGCGCGTGGTTGATAGAAACTTCTGTAGTTGTCTTATTTGGTCAACGCTTATGTGTTTTGTTATCTCCCCTGAACTATTTAATTCCCTTCTTACAATGTGAAAATCTGGGTTATTTTCTGCTCGAAGTGAAGAATTATCGGATAGGATTTTTTCTGCAAATTCGGTAACATCTGCAAGGGTTTTTTCATCGTCATTGGTGCTTATTATCCACGATGATGGAAATTTTCCTGAGTTCCAAGATTCTAGCAGTTTTTCTAACGCCATATGTTTTTTAGCCTTTTTAATGTATTATCTTTTCCTATTATAGAAATGATTTCAAAAACGCTAGGCGATGTGGTAGAGCCAGTCATTAACGCTCTTACCGGTTTCATTAATTCACCTATTTTAATTCCTTTTTCAGCTGCAAATTTTTTGAAAGCTTCTTGTATATATTCATGGTTCATATCTTGTAAATCCATAACAAGATTGCATATTTCTTCTATAAGATTTTTGTCTATTTCTTCTACAATTTTATTTGCTTCGTCTGATATTTCTAGTGGCCTATCCATCAAATATATTTTGGATAAATTTACTAGATCTGGAATTAATTGGGCTCTTACTTTTAAGCTCTCCATTCCTTTTTCTATATAAGAAGCAGATTCATTATCGCATCTGAGATTATCTATCACTATTTTGCTTAAATAATCATTGCTTTTTGCTTTTATGTAATGTGCATTTATATTGTTCATTTTTGCAAAATCTAGCCTAGATGGAGATTTGCCTATCTGATTTACATCGAACCATTTTATTGCATCTTCCATGGTTATTATTTCATCATTTCCATGACTCCATCCTAACCTCATTAGATAGTTACACATTGCTTCTGGAAGATAACCTGCGTCTTTGTACCACTCTATTCCAACGGCGCCATGTCTTTTGGATAATTTTGCTCCATCTGGGCCGTGAATTAATGATATGTGAGAGAATGATGGAACGTCCCACCCAAGCGCCTCATATATCAATATTTGCTTTGGGGTATTAGTGAGGTGGTCATCTCCCCTTATTATGTGCGTGACTCCCATATCGTGATCATCCACTACTACTGCAAGCATATATGTCGGTGTGCCGTCGCTTCTTAGTAATATTAAATCATCTATATGGTTGTTATCTGTGGATACATCTCCTTGAACTAAATCATGAGTAATTGTAACTCCTGTTTTTGGAGCTTTTAGCCTGATAGCAGGCTTTTGATCTTTGGGGTAAGATGATGGATCTGCATCGCGCCATGGGCTTTCAAATAAAAATGATTTACCAGCTTTTACAGCTTCTTCTCTTGCGACGCCAACCTCTTCTTGAGTAGAGAAGCAGCGATAAGCCTTGCCTTTTGCTAGAAGTTCTAGAGCGACTTCTTTGTGGCGATTTTCTCTTGAGGATTGGTATATTTCCTCTCCATCCCACTTAAGGCCAAGCCATTTTAGTCCGCTTAAAAGAGCGTCCTTGGCGGAGGTGGTAGATCTTACTTTGTCGGTATCTTCTATACGTAATAGAAACTTACCACCATGATGGCGCGCCAGTAAGTAATTGAATAATGCTGTGCGTGCACCGCCAATGTGCAGAAAACCTGTGGGTGATGGGGCGAAACGTGTGACTACCATATTGATCAATGTATAAGTTTATGAAGCATAGACAATATACCAATAAATTATTGTCAGAACAATAGATATAAGAAATGTTATCAATAATTTTAACCCGATTCTTGGATTACTT
>JAGOJE010000086.1 GCA_017995275.1 Rickettsiaceae bacterium
GGCTGATCCATTTTATGACAAAGGCTTCAAAAATTTCTTGCAACTCACAATTTGGAATTTTTACTTCGCACTCATATATACCAGCTCTTAATTCAAGGACTTTTTGCACTGTCAAATATCCAGAAAAGAGCAGCAAATTATAGAAAGCCTCATGAGATGTTCTTATCTCAGAAAATACCATATGAGGATCAGCAGTCATATTTATGCTACCACCTTCAATTAAATGCTGAATCTCCGGCTGGAAGTCATCAAGAAGGGCGGCTATTTCGAGTAGAGCCGCGCTACCAGTGCCTACCCAATATGCCCTAAGCTGTCTTTCTCTAAGGTAATTAATTATAGACCATGGGTTATAGATTGTTATTCCGCCAATATTGTAACCATTATACCAGGACTTAATGTCGTTTATTGCACTGTCATCACGATCCATATCACAATCATGTAGCAAACCTCTTACCTCATCTTCGGTAAAACCAAAGTAAGGCGCATATCTTTGATCAAGGATAGAAGCTTCTGTTAAGTTGTTTATTCCTGAAAACAAATTTGCCTTGGCAATGCGCAATATTCCTGTAACAACAGCTCTTTCAAGAAAATCGTTAGTCTTCAGTGCATAGCCGAAGATCTCTCTAAATAGCTTCAGAATGTCTTCAGGTTCATCCCCAAGCTCCTTGCCAGATAATTTTAAACCGTACCAATTGTTCATTGGGGAATCATATTCGTCTATTAGAATGATGGCTTTTTTGCCAAAGTGAGTAAAGAGCATTTTTGATAAAGTGCTTAGTCCCGCGTTTATCTCGCTGTAATTTAGTGTTTTTGAAAGAATTTTTTCTAACAAACTAATAGATGGCTGTTCAAGAGCATTACTACGCGATAGGTACCAATGCTGTTCGAAAGCTCCATATACAACACTTGACACACCTTCTAAGACGCTTTCATAGGATGATGATGTGATGTTCTTAAAAGTCACAAAAATAGTAGGATGTTTACCGCAATATTGCTCAACAATTTCAGGATATTGCTGCCCAATTTGCATCTCCAAAAATAGCGCTCTTTTTTCAGCTAGTTTTTCCTCATTTACAGATCCATCTCTATTTACTGGGATCGAGAAAAAATACTCTAGCATCTTCATGTTCAAAGTCTTACCCCAGCGCCTTGGGCGGGTGATTAAAGAAACTTCGCTCGTAGAAAGTACATCTTTTATAAGCAAGGTTTTATCTACAAGAAGCGCACCTTCAGTGGTAACCATTTGCTCAAAAATGTCAGACCCAACTCTTGAAAACCGATTAAGTTCGCGTTTATCCATCATTCAAATTATAAATTTATTTAAGATGATAGCATTATAGCATATTATAATTAAAAACCAAAGAGCTTAAAAAAAACAACGAATCCTGACTTTGGCAAAACCCTTTAGTCTTCAAAGTCAGGATGATTAGAATTATAAGCCTTCTAGGCACATTGCTATTCCCATTCCACCACCGATGCAAAGTGTGGCTAGTGCTTTTTTGGACTTCCTACGTTTCATTTCGTGCAAGAGTGTAACGAGAATTCTTGTTCCACTTGCTCCTATTGGGTGGCCAAGTGCAATAGCACCACCATTTACATTTACTTTGGATATATCCCAACCCATTGCATTATTTACATAGCAGCTTTGAGATGCAAAAGCTTCATTCGCTTCTATAAGGTCAAGGTCTGATATATTCCATCCAGCTTTTGTAAGGGCTTTTTTGCTTGCGGGCACTGGTCCTGTGCCCATAATGCTTGGGTCAACTCCTGCAGATGCATAAGACACAATCCTTGCAATAGGTATAAGGTTATGTTTTAAAACAGCTTCTTTGGATGCAACTATTACAGCTGCAGCTCCGTCGTTTATTCCAGAAGCATTGCCTGCTGTAACTGTTCCCTCTTTATCAAACGCTGGACGGAGTTTGGATAGGGTTTCCACTGTTGTATCGCCTTTTATGAATTCGTCTTTATTCATTACGATTGTTTCTTTCCGTAATTGCACCTCAATTGGGACTATTTCTTCTATGAACTTCCCTTCTTGTTGTGCTTTATAAGCTTTCTGATGTGATAGATACGAAAGTTCATCTTGCTGGCTTCTGGATATATTAAATTGCTTTGCAATATTTTCCGCAGTGATTCCCATATGTGTTGATGAGAATATATCTGTTAGACCGTCGTATATCATCATATCTACAAGGCTCGCATTTCCCATGCGAGTACCTGATCTCATGTAACTACAGTGAGTGGATAAAGACATATTCTCTTGCCCCCCTGCTAAAACAAGGTCTGCATCTCCACAAATGATAGAAGAAGCGGCAAGTGCCACTGATTTTAGGCCTGATCCACATACTTTATTTATAGTTGTAGCTGGAATTTCTTTTGGAATTCCAGAATTTATAGAAGCTTGACGTGCTGTGTTTTGTCCAAGCCCCCCTGTTAACACATGACCCATTATGACTTCTGAAATTTCAGCCGGGTCTATTTTGCTTGAATCTATAAGATTTCTGAGCACTTGTTCTGCAAGCTTTACTGAAGGTACTGTGCTAAGCCCTCCCATAAAATTTCCGATTGCTGTGCGTTTAGCATGCGTAATGTAGACTTCTTTCATATTTTGACTCCATATTTTTTATCCAACTATTTAATTCTAGTATAAATTTTTTCTTTTGTGAACCAACTAGATATCCTATATGCCCCGTATCATAGCTGAATTTTGTAATATGTGGTTTTAATATTGGTAATGCATTAGAAGATTCAGGTGGAACAATGTTATCCTTAGTGCCTATAATTAACAAAGTTGGGCTATTTATAAGTGATGGATCTATAGTAACTCCATCTATTTTCCACTCATTATTTAGCATGATGTTTTTATCTATGAATGAGTTCATCAGCTGTTTATATAAAGCCTTTGGAAGGTCTATTCCACTTGATTGCCACCTTTCCACAGCGAAGAATTTTTCTATATTCATATTACTAGCTTTATGTTTGTAATAACCTATTTTCTGCTCGAAGCTGCTAGGGTTCATAAGAAAGAACAATATCTGAAAATATAATGCTGGAACTGTTTCAATGCTTTCAATTGTTTTTTCAAGGTCTAGCTCGTCATATATTTTTTTGGGAGCTTTTAAGAATGAGAAATCCCATGGGGTGCTTAGTAGTGTGATTGAATTTGCTTGATGTTTTGCCAAAATATTTGCAGCAATAGCTATATTCCCACCTATGCAATGCCCAATTATATCGATATTTTTATTATGGTGCTGTTGTATCTGAAGCAATATTTTGGATAAAGAAATTGCATAATTATCTAAAGTATGGTCTTGCCTTGTGACTTCTTTCCATTCCACCATATATACTTTACCAAACATTCGTAAATTTGTTATGAGATCATCAGGGGAAGAGATTAGCAAAATATCTGGCGAATTGAATATAGATGGCGAAACAAGAAATATTCTATCTGTTTCAGAAAGAGCTGTAGAGTCAAATACCAGAACTCTAGATGAATAGTCGAAATCTATAACTTTATTTGCAGCATTACTGCAGGATAAACAGTAGCTAAACTTTTTATAGTCGCTTTGATATTTTTCAAAATCTTGTAGCAAACTTTGTGCGTAGCTTTGCATATTGCCCTGTCCATACATGGATTAGCAATGTAGTCTTTTTAGCTAAGTTTTGCAATTAAAAATTGAATTAGTTTTATTAATAGTAACGTTGTTCTTTACTATTTTATATATAGTAGTGGGTCTACTGGCGTTTTTCCTTTTCGAATTGCAAAATAGAGCTGTGGTTTTTTTACATCTCCTGTTTTGCCAACATGTCCTATAATCTGCCCTTTCTTTATTAGGTTATTTTGTTTTAGGGCAGCTTCTTCAAGATGGGCATATGCAGAGAATAGGTCGCCACTATTATGTTTTACTATTATCAATTTGCCAAAACGTGGGTCATCCCCTGAAAAAACTACTGCACCGTCTGATACTGCTTTCACATTAGTTCCAAGCGGAGCTTCTATGTTTATACCTGTGTTTTTCTTGCCCATATTCATCTGCCCAAATTTGCTTATAATTGGGCCATCTACTGGTAAAGAAAAGCGCGTAGGAGATGCAGCCTTATTTTCCAAATCATTTGGATTTTCTTCTGGTGAAATTACATCTCCAACTTCATGTTTTTTCTTATCTTGAGCTGTCTGCTCAAGATATTCTTTTTCTTCTAGAGAGCTCATTTCATCTTCTAGATTTGCATTTTTATCTTCCTTATTTTCATAAACCTTCTTTTCTGTAACAAAAGGTGACTCTTCTTTTCTATCTTCCTCTTTTTGCTTAGAATCATCTGCTGATCTTGAATCATCGCTTAGATGTATGCTTCGTTTTGTAATTGCAGAAGAACTCTCATCACTTTTTGAGCTTTTACCTCTAGCGTCTTTGAATTCTATAGGCGCTGGTGAGTTTGATGCACATGCAAAAAGTGTGAATGATATAATGAGTGATAAAAATTGTTTCATAATTCAAACCATTAAAATTTACAGACCTATTATAACGATACTGCTATATTAGTCAATCTTAGCGACCTATGTCGCTTACTATAAATTCAATAACCTTATCTTCTGGATTAGCTTTTGGGGCTACTTCCTGATCGTTTTTTGCGGACTTTATTTCATCATCTATACTTTTATTTAGGCCGTCTGCATCCTTTTTGATGGCAGGTCTTGCTAGGCATCCAATTTTTTGAGTGCTAGCGCATTCTGCTATTTGCGGCAAGTAGCAGCTGATTATTCCAGTCATAATGCAATAAAAACAAGTCTTTAGCATAAAATAAGTCCATTGTATCATTTAATTTTATTGCAAAAAAACTAATCTGCAAGTTATAATGGACTTGCTCTCCTTATAAGGCAAATTTTTATGAACAACTATAATATTTCTATCGCATCTGATCATGCCGGATTCCCATTAAAGCAGAAAATAATTTCTTATTTAGAGGCTGCAAGCCATAATACCCAAGACCTCGGAACGAATAATGAATTTGAAAAGGTTGATTATCCTGATTATGCAGCAAAATTATGTGAGAATATGCTTGATCAATCTAGTGATTTTGGAATTTTGATATGTAGGTCTGGGATTGGAATGTCTATTGCCGCTAATCGATTTTCTGGGATTAGAGCGGC
>JAGOJE010000087.1 GCA_017995275.1 Rickettsiaceae bacterium
AATTAAGATAATTTCTAAATTGCCATATAATGATGGTACTGAACTTGTATTTAGATGGTTAGATACTCCGAATCTAATAGATTCTATAACTTTAATGTTACAAAAGGAAGTTGTTTATAGAATTTGCGCAAAACATTCAACTAAGGCATATGGAAAATTATCAGTGATGTGCCAAAATCTAGCGGAGGTATCTAAGGAGTTTGATGTGTCACCAAAAGCCTTTTACCCGCCACCTAAAGTACATTCTAGTATTGTAACTATAATTCCTAAAAAACCATTATTAGATAGCGAGTTAATAACAAATTTGCGAGCTATATCTCACAAAGCTTTCATGATGCGTAGAAAGATGGTAAAAAAGGCCTTACATCCCTTGTCAGAAGAGTTGTTATTATCTGTTGGCATTAATCCAAGTGATAGGCCGGAGGATTTGTCTCCAGCTGATTATTTAGCTCTGGCTAAGAGGATTCTATGAGAAAATTAGTTTTGGGAATAGAGTCCAGCTGTGATGACACATCTGTTGCAATTGTTACATCTGAAAAAGATATCCTATCCAATATCATTATATCACAAATAGAGGAACATAGTCCATATATGGGTGTGGTTCCTGAAATAGCTGCTCGTTCACATATGCTAAATTTACGTGGAGCTTTTAGGGAAGCTTTATTAACAGCTAAAGTTTCTCTTGAAGATTTAGATGCTATAGCATTTACAGGTGGGCCAGGATTAATAGGTGGTGTAATAGTAGGCACTATGTTTGCTAAAGGCTTAGCATCAGTAACGAAAAAGCCATTAATAGCTGTAAATCATCTTGAGGGGCATGCTTTGACGGTAAGGCTTACAAATGATATTGGATTTCCATATTTACTTTTGCTTGCTTCTGGTGGGCATTGTCAATTTGTCCAAGTAGATGGTGTTGGGCATTATAAAATTCTAGGAAGAACGCTTGACGATGCAATAGGTGAAGCATTTGATAAAACAGCGAAAATGCTTGGCCTAGGATATCCTGGCGGTCCCATAATAGAAAAACTTGCTCTAAAGGGAGATCATAGGGCTTACTCTCTGCCTTTTCCTATGGTTTCTAGAGAGGGTTGTGATATGTCTTTTTCTGGCTTAAAAACAGCAGTTAGAATTCTTATAGAAGATCTAAAAGACTCAAATAAGCTCGATGATAAAGCTATATGTGATATTTGTGCTTCTTTTCAATATACTGTGTCGGAAATACTATCGAGACGTTTAATTAATGCTATTTCCAAATTTTTGGAATCTGCGGGAGCGGTAGATAAGAGATTTGTTATCTCCGGAGGAGTGGCTGCCAATCAATATATAAAATCAAGATTACAAGGAGTAGTTGAGAAAGAAAATTTTGAAATAATTACTCCTCCAATAAAATTATGTACTGATAATGCCGCGATGATAGCCTGGGCTGGAGTTGAGAGATTTAGATTAGGAAAATTAAATGATCTATCATTTTGCCCAAGAGCTAGGTGGAGTCTTGAGGAATTATAGCTTTTTCTCAAAATTCTCCTTTGAAATCTTATTTTGTCAGATATTATCAAATTTATAAAGTGATTACGTAATATTATGATCTCTGCTCAAATAATAGAACTTCTTATACTCGCTGTTATAGCTTTTGTGCTAGTAAACAGGTTAGTATCCATACTTGGTACTACTAATGAACCCGATGGCTCTGATGACTCATTCTTTGGGGAGTCCTTTGTTATAAAGGATGTTACTGAAAAGCCAGTGATATTACCAAAAGATTCTGCAATGGAGGATTTTGTAGTCAAAGAAAATTTAGACAAAGTTGTTCAGACTCTTCCTTTAATAAACTCCTATCTTCCTGGCTTTGATTTGCTAAAATTCATAGCAGGTTCTAAAGCTGCTTTCGGTATGATTATAGATGCCTTAATGGAAGATAAGGGAGATGTTCTTGATGCGCTTGTAGATAAAAGGTTCACAGCAACATTGCTCAAAAAAAAGAAGGAATATAAAACAGTAAAAGCTGATTCTTCTATCGATGCCAAAGTTTCGGAATTATATTTGTTTGGTAACAGCGTTTTTATCAAAGTGTTATTTGCTAAGACGGCCGAAATCTGGACATTCATGAAAAATTCTAATGATAAAAGTTCAAATTGGTTTTTGTGCAATATTGAATCGGCGTAATAATGGAAGAAAAATCATCAAAGCCCGAGTGGATTAGGGTTAAAGCTCCTGTCTCTACAACCTATAATGAAACGAAAGATCTTGCAAGAGCGTTCGGCCTTAATACAGTTTGTGAAGAGGCTGCTTGTCCTAATATAGGTGAGTGTTGGTCTAAAAAACATGCAACAATGATAATTTTAGGGTCAACTTGTACAAGGGCTTGCGCTTTCTGTAATATAAAGACTGGGCGTCCTGATTTGCTTGATCCTCATGAGCCTGAAAGGCTATCTAACGCCGTGCTAAAACTAGGTCTGAAGCATGTTGTTATCACATCTGTTGATAGAGATGATCTACCAGACGGAGGAGCAAATCATTTTGCTGAATGTATAAATCTTGTAAGGCAGAAATCTCCTGATACTACTATTGAGGTTTTAACTCCTGATTTTTTAAGAAAAGATGGTGCTATGGAGATAGTTGTTAAAGCAAAACCGGATGTATATAACCATAATATAGAAACAGTGCCTTCTCTATATAGAACTATAAGACCTGGTGCTAGATATTTCCATTCTCTAAATTTATTGCACAATGTGAAAAAATTAGATCAAAATATTTTCACTAAATCTGGGATAATGCTTGGTCTTGGTGAGAGTGACGAAGAAGTAATTCAAGTGATGGACGATTTGAGAGCTGCATCTGTTGATTTTATAACAATAGGGCAATATCTGCAGCCTACACCAAAACATGCAAAACTTGAAAGATATGTATCTCCTGAAGAATTTGATTATCTAGGTAGGGTCGCAAAATCAAAAGGGTTCCTTATGGTGGCTTCAAGCCCTCTTACTAGATCTTCTTACCATGCAGGTGAGGATTTTATGAAGATGAGAGAGGCTCGGAGAGAAAATTTAGAAACTATAGCTTGAGTTATTGAGCTTTCCTAACCATAAAAAAACTATAAGATAGGATTATCTCTGTAACATCATTCATTTCTGGATCGTCCTCTAGTTCTGGGCTTAAGAAAAAGGAAACAGGCATCATCATTTTCCCCCCAGCTTTTAGCAATTGCTCTTCAAAACAGAAACAATGTACCTTGTTGAAATATTGTCCCGCTTTTGCTGGTGAGACGTTATATATTGCTGTTCCTATTATATCATGAGAGGCTAGATTTTCTGCCCAGTAAAATACCAAAGTATTCTCTCCTGGTTTTAAAGTTACTGATTTTTGTTTTGGAATAAAGTTCCAAGGAAGATCTGGTGATACATTAGCATCGAACCTTACTATTATATTGCGCTTTCCTTTTACAGAAGGAATTATTGTAGATTGTTTTGTAGTTCCACCAAACCCTGTGGCTTTACAAAATAAGTTATATATAGGGGCAGAAGCTATGGTAAGCATTACCATGCTGGCAAGTAAACATAGCAGAGCTGTAACAAGTCTCATTTAAATAGTGAATTTTATAATAGTAACGTAGAAAAATAATATCGCCATAAATAATAATAGCAAAAATAATGCAATATTTTTATTCCTTTTTTTCTTATCTATTTTCACGACTGATATACCTATCCATGGAATATGTGATCTGTAATCATAGCTAGAAAAATTCCGAAAAGATATATAATTGAAAAAATGAACATCTTAGGCGCTATAGCATTTTTCTTGTCCCAAATCATAAGTATGCTTAGGGATATAAATATTAGACCCATTAAGGAAGATACTATAAAATAAAAATTTCCAGACATTCCAATATATGAAGGAATGAGGGAGGTTATAACGGTGACGATCGTATAAGCAACTATTTGACGTTTTGTGTAATCATATCCTTTTACAATTGGCATCATTGGAATATTGCATATCCTGTAATCTTCAGATTTGTAAATTGCAAGAGACCAAAAATGTGGAGGCGTCCACATAAAAATTAGTAGAAATAATAATATAGACTCGAAGCTAATTCCTCCAGTTACGCTTGCCCAACCTATCATTGGTGGAATGGCTCCAGCTGCCCCACCTATTACTATATTTTGAATACTTCTGCGCTTTAGCCAAATTGTATATATAAAGAAGTAGAATAATATGGTAACAAGAAGAAGCGCTCCAGCTACATAATTAATGCATACAGTCATTATTAGAACGGAAAAAAATCCTAAAATTATACCAAAGGATAAAGCATCTTCTGGTAATATTTTACCTGTGACTGTAGGCCTTTGGCGCGTTCTTTTCATTATTGCATCTATATCTCTGTCATACCACATGTTAAGGCTAGCGGCGGCTCCATGCCCAGTCATTACACATAATATAGACACAAAAGCAAGAAACGGATGTATATGACCTGGTGCCATCACAATTCCAACAATTGAGCTAAAAACCACCAAGGACATTACTCTCGGTTTCATCAGATTTACATAATCTGTTACATCTGAAGATTCAGTTTCAGGCACAGATAAATTTGTAAATTCTAGCCCCATTATTTTATCTTCGGCTGTGTTGTGAATGAGTGGTAATCTGGTGGAGAAGACAGAGTCCATTCAAATGTTGTAGCGCCACTGCCCCAAGGGTTTTTAGGGCATTTTTCCCCATATTTTAAAGTTCTCCAAACTATATAGATAAAGAAAAATGCAGCTACCATAGAGATTGCAGCACCTATCGAAGATACCATATTCCATCCTGCAAAAGCATCTGGATAATCTGGAATTCTGCGAGGCATACCAGCCAGGCCAAGGAAATGCTGCGGGAAGAATGTAACATTCACCCCAATGAATGTCATCCAAAAATGGATTTTGCCAAGCTTCTCGGAATATTGTCTGCCAGACATTTTGCCTACCCAGTAATAGAACCCCGCAAAAGCAGCAAATAAAGCTCCAAGAGACATAGTATAGTGGAAATGTGCTACAACATAATATGTATCGTGAACGGATCTATCTATAGATGAATTTGAAAGTACAACACCAGTAACACCACCACATGTGAACAAGAATATGAAACCTATGCAG
>JAGOJE010000088.1 GCA_017995275.1 Rickettsiaceae bacterium
ATATATGGTTTTAAATCCTGCGAATGTATTTATATCTCTTTGTAGAGACCCTTTACTAAAAGGTGGCGCTGACCTTAGTTATGATATTTCAGCTGTAATATACTTATTTATTGCGTTCGTTTTAGCTAGTGTAAGTTTCAGTAAATTTAGGTCAAAAATAGTATATTGGTTGTAAATATGGCATATATAAAACTTGATAATGCCGGAGTTTCCTTCTGCATATATAATTCCAAAACGAGGTCGGTGAGGACGGAAATTTTTAGGGCTATAGGGGGGAGAATACATTCAACCGATTCTATAACATATGTTGATGCTATAGACGGTATAGACCTTGAAATTAAAGCAGGAGATAGAGTTGGAATAATAGGTCATAACGGGGCTGGAAAAAGCACTACTCTTAAACTGCTCTCTGGGATATATGAACCAACTAAAGGTTCTGTTAAGGTTGAGGGGAAGATATCTTCTCTAACGGATATAACTATGGGAATGGACCCTGAAAGTAGTGGTTATGATAATATTATAATGCGTTGTATTTTTATGGGTATGACATTAAAAGAAGCAAGGTCTAAAGTTGATGAAATAATAGAATTTTCGGAGCTTCAGGAATATATCCATTTACCTGTTCGTACATATTCAACTGGTATGTATTTAAGGCTAGCATTTACAACTGCAACATGTGTAGTGCCAGATATTCTGATAATGGACGAAATGATAGGAACTGGTGATTCTTCTTTTATAGAAAAGGCTCGGAATCGTATGATAAATCTCATAGAAAAAACAAGCATAATGGCTATATCATCTCATAATATTCAAATTATGAAGGATATTTGCAATAGAGGAATCTGGATGGAAAAGGGCAAAATTAAGATGGATGGTCCTATTCTAGATGTGTTGGATGCTTATGAAAAGTCTTTGTAGTAATTCTATTGTATAATTACTTCCACCACCAGTAATAGTTTCCATAGGCCATATAATCTGGTCCTGGTGGGGTTTCTGGAGGGCCCTCTTGCCTTACAAATATAACTCTTGGTGGGTTATTCCCATTGTAGAATATAGTTATTGGCTCGTGGGATGTTACAACCAGAGTTTTTTGTTGTGTTTTAAGCGTGCTAGAACAAGCGCCTAGCATCAAAAATATAGTAAGGTATAAAAGTCTATACATTATTGTGTTTTTAAAGGCCTATGATAAACATTTACTTTAGTCAAGCTTTTATATCCAGAACATTTAACAATTTTAGAGATATTGAGTGTGGTTTTCACGGTAGCTGTGGCAATTTATTAGGCTTTCACTCGTTATATACTATATTTCTGAAAACTTCTTCGAGATCTTCTTGAGTTACGCATATGTCAGAGATACTCATTCCGCTGGATTGGATTTCTGATATTATATGGCCTATTGGCATTTTTCCAGCTAGTGTGAATTTTAAGATTTTTCCTGAAAGCTCTATATCAAATTTTGATAGTGATTCTGGTAAAAATTTCACAGCTTTTTCAAGTTCTATAGTGACATTCCTGGTTCCAAGGGTTGATAGTAAATTATCCTTATAGTCGCATTTTACTATTTCTCCATTGTTTATGAATGCTATTTTTTCACAGAGCATTTCTGCTTCCTCTAAATAGTGCGTTGTTAATATTATAGTCATACCATTTTTATGTAGTTTTCTAACATAGTCCCATAATTGTTCTCGTAGTTCTATATCTACGCCGGCTGTTGGTTCATCTAATATAAGAACCTTAGGAGAGTGGACTAAAGCTTTAGCGATTAGAAAACGCCTTTTCATACCTCCAGAGAGTTGTCTTGGAGTTGAGTTTTCTTTGTCACTTAAGCCTAAAGCTTCTATGATTTCGTGGGTTTTTCTTTCTCTAGGCCTTATGCCATAATATCCAGCGTAAAATTCCAGAGCTTCTTTTACTGTAAAGAATGTATCTAAAGCTATTTCTTGCGGAACAACTCCTATTTCATATTTTGCTTTTTCTGGGTCTTTATCTATATCTATTCCATTAATAAAAATTTGGCCCGATGTTTTTATACATGTTCCTGCTAAAATGTTTATTAGAGTGGATTTTCCAGCTCCGTTAGGGCCAAGCAATCCAAATATAGTACCTTTGGGAATTACGAGGTCTAAAGACTTAAGTGCAATCTTTTTATCATAAGTTTTTGTCACCTGCTTTAGCAATATTGCATCACTCATAAATATATCTACCTTTTATTAGAGAAAAATTTTATATTTTATTTGTGTATTGGATGATCATATCATAGCATAAGGTAGTCAATATAGAAGGTTATTATTATGATAAGATTATTCTTTTTACTCGTTTTGCTAACAATGAGCAATTTTTCTTATGCTGAAAAACTACCAGTTTTAGAGCGTGCAGAAAATGTACGCGTTACACCGAGTATAATTTCAGGGAAATATCCCAAAGATGCGCCAATACTTTTAATAACTTGTTCAGATTATCGGTTTCAGGACGAAGTAATGGATTTTATGGAGAAGCGTGGAGCTCTTGATAAATACGACCATTTAATAATTGCCGGTTCTAGCCTTGGAATAGATAATGTATTATATCCTGAATTTAAAAAGGCCTTTATGTCTCAGCTAAAACTTTTAAGAAAAATGCATGAGATAAAAATGGTAATATTGTTGGATCACAGAGATTGCAATATGTACAAACATGTTCATGCAGAAAAACACACTCATGATAAAGACTCAGAAAGAAGCCTTCATCGTTATCATATGAACAATGTAAAGCAGGCAATACTTTCTGAATATCCAGATATGGTAGTTGAAATGTTACTAATGGATACTGATGGATCAGTAGAAACAATAAAGTAACCTATATAAATATAGGTTACTTTATCAAATTGGAGTGACTCTAAGAATTCATCAATTCAAAGAAATCAGCATTGCATTTTGTGTCTTTTAGCTTATCAAGCAAAAATTCTATAGCATCTACTGTACCCATTGGGTTAATTATACGTCTTAGAACCCACATTTTAGAAAGTGTGGCTTTGTCAACTAGAAGATCTTCCTTACGTGTGCCTGATTTTGTTATATCTATTGCAGGGTAAATTCTGCGATCAGAAATTTTACGATCAAGAACTATTTCGGAATTACCAGTTCCTTTGAATTCCTCGAATATCACTTCATCCATTCTAGACCCTGTGTCTATCAAAGATGTTGCTATTATTGTAAGACTTCCACCATTTTCAATATTACGTGCAGCTCCGAAGAAGCGTTTTGGTCTTTGCAGAGCATTTGCGTCAACGCCACCAGTTAGAACTTTTCCAGATGATGGAACAACGGTGTTATAAGCTCTTGCAAGCCTTGTGATGTTATCTAGCAAAATTACTACGTCTTTCTTATGCTCCACGAGTCTTTTTGCTTTTTCGATTACCATTTCAGCGAGCTGTACGTGGCGTACTGCAGGCTCGTCAAAAGTTGAGCTAACCACTTCACCTTTTACAGCCCTTACCATGTCTGTTACTTCTTCTGGTCTTTCATCAATCAGAAGAACTATCAAATATACTTCTGGATGGTTAGTAGTAATAGCATGGGCTATATTCTGCATCAATGTAGTTTTACCAGTACGTGGCGGTGCAACTATAAGCGCCCTTTGTCCTTTTCCCATAGGGGAGACAAGTTCAATAACTCTATTGCTTATATCCTTACTATTATTCTCGATTTCCAGTCTTAGCTTTTCTTCTGGATAAAGTGGGGTTAAATTATCAAAATGCACTCTGTGCAAAGCTTTTGGAGTGTCGTCAAAGTTTACTTTGTTAACTCTAAGAAGTGCGAAATATCTCTCTCCAGGTTTTGGAGCCCTTATCTGACCTTCAACGCTATCACCAGTACGCAAACCGAATTTTCTAATCTGGTTTGGTGAAACATAAATATCATCTGGGCCAGCTAGGTAGTTGGCTTCTGGCGCTCTTAAAAATCCAAATCCATCAGGTAAAACTTCTAGAACCCCATCTCCTATTATACTACCTCCTTGCTCTACTATTTTTTTTAATATAGCAAATATCATTTCTTGTTTGAGCATGGCGCCTACATTTTCTATAACCAGCTCTTCAGCTTGTTTTTGTAAGGCTTCTGGGGAACTATTTTTTAGATCTTTTAGCTGAATACACGGACCTGTAGGTTCGGTTGTTATGTCGTTATCGTCTAATCTTGAATCTTGGACTTCTTTTGGTTCTCTATTTATACGTCTTTTCATGAAAATAAATTTTTAGATTGAAATATGGATATGAGCTGGTATCTGAAACCATTTACTGAATTCTATACCAAACTCTTACTGATTAAGGGAATAAACCTAGGCATGAATGGCCAGGATGTGTTTATAAATATCAGAAATATTATAGTATGTCAATCAAATTTTGTACCACATACCTAGTTTTATGACAAGAAAGCGTATTCAGTTGCTGTGGTTTACGTTATCTATATAGTTTGTTACAAAATCAAATATTTGACTTTGTAATTATTACTCTTACATAGGCAGGATATTCTCCCAATTTGAGGATTGAGTGGTATTTAATGGTTGATTAACCATAATGTTATATGTTATAATTAATAAATTATAATTAATGGTTAGTCTTATGCCAGAAGATTTTTTCGCAATACAACAATCTCTTCGAGAAAAACTCGCAGTACTACAAGAAGAGAATGAATTAATAAATAGAACTCAAGAATCTAAAAAACCACTAAAGGAAAAAGATATTGATTCAGTAAATCGTTTAATACCACCTTTCTCTTCTGAAGAAATCATGTTAATGTTACAGGCTAAATCAGATAAAAGGCGAGCAAAGGGGAGGCCATCGTATTGTCCATTTCTGATAGACGACGCAAATAAAAATAAGTTTATTAACTTTCTAGCAGGCATTTCAAAAGACAAACCATTTCATTATGATATAATATTAACAAATGGTAATCACTGCACTCCATTGCAAATCCATTCTGATGGCATAGACATTAGAATGTTCTCTTTAGATGCTGCTGGAGACAACAGAAATCAGCAAGCAATAGAAGAAATAGAAGATGCATTAGGAATTATATCCTATAATAATTCGGAAGTTGGAACACAGAAAGATTCTATAAGCTGTTCTATCTATAGC
>JAGOJE010000089.1 GCA_017995275.1 Rickettsiaceae bacterium
CTATTACTGGTGCTGCTAGTGATGTCGCAACAAGTGCTCTTAATCAGGGGGCTGAAGTTGCTAATGGGGCTGTGACAAAGCTTGTTGCTGAAGCGAGTGAAGAAGTAGCTCAAGTTGCCGGTAGGATAGGCAGCACTGTTGTCAGCCCTATCACAGAGGCCAAAGGAGATCCCGCTGCAATACAAACTCCTAGCAAACAGCTAGAAGGAAAACAAGAAGAACAATCCAAAGCATAAATCTTCGGCTTTGGGTTTAATCAGTGGAAGCTTTCGCGGCTTTCTTGAGAAAATCATCAACGAATTAGTACTTACTCCCATTTCCAAAGGTGGGGGTAGTAGTATTTAGTGGCATTATTATAGCTGGGTTTAGCCCTAAAAAAAATCCTCTCTTGCTTGTTTTGCATATTTGGTTTATACTGGCCGCTATTAATCGATTAACCATTTGGAGTACTAGAATATGGCGCGCGTTACTGCCGAGGATTGTCTTTCACAAGATATAATAAATCGTTTTGAACTAGTTGTGCTTGCTGCGGAAAGAGCTAAAAGAATTGGCTCTGGCTCTCACATAACAGTGGATCGTGATAATGATAAAGACCCTGTCGTTGCACTTAGGGAAATAGCTAAGGGTAATGTATTGGCACAGTCACTACGCGATTCTCTATTTTCAAGAATTCAAAAACCTCATAAAATAGATGATATAGAAAGTGAAGATCCGGAAGCTCTAGCAGAAAGCGAAGCTGACTTTGGTTACGTTGCAGATGCTGGATCTGATTTTTTTGAAGATAACGATGAATTTTCTCTAGAAGAAGTGGGCGAGATAGGATTCGAGGACATTTCTGAAGAGGATGATAAGGAGTAGTCCATAATGAGGGATAGACAGGACATCATAAATAAACTGAAGTCCTACGATCCTGATTTTCCAGAGGCTTTAGTAAACAAAGCTCTAGATTTCGCTATAAAATATCATGGCACCCAGAAAAGAGATTCTGGTGAAATGTATTTCCAGCATCCGTTAGAAGTTTGCGGAATAGTTGTGGATATGAAGCTAGACAGTGCATCTGCTATCACAGCTCTCCTGCATGACACAGTAGAAGATACAGATCTCACAATTGATGATATAGAACATCATTTTGGCGCCGAAGTTGCAAAACTTGTAGATGGCGTTACGAAACTCACAAAAATTGAATTCCAACCGGATCATGTAAGGCAAGCAGAAAACTTCCGCAAATTATTCCTAGCAATGAGCAACGATATAAGAGTGTTGCTAGTAAAGCTTGCAGATAGACTTCACAATATGCGTACATTAGATTTTAAATCCCCTGAAAAGCGTATGCGTATAGCTGTGGAGACTATGGAAATATACGGCCCTTTAGCTGAGCGTATAGGTATGCAGGAAACGAAGCTTGAGCTACAGGATTTATCCTTTAAAATTATCCATCCACAGATCAGGGAATCAATATTATCACGTCTGAATAAGCTATCAGAAAATGGTGAGAAACTTGTAGATGATATAGTTAGTGAGATCGGGAAAACCCTCAAAAAGGGAGGGCTGGATGCTAAAGTTTCTGGTCGTCAAAAAACTCCATATTCAATATGGATGAAAATGAAGCAAAAAAATGTAAGCTTCGAGCAATTATCGGATATAATTGCATTTAGAATAACAGTAAAAACTCTTCCTGAATGTTACCAGGCGTTAGGCCTTGTTCATGCGGCTTACAAAATGGTGCCAGAAAGTTTTCAGGATTTTATAAGCACTCCTAAAAACAATGGTTATCAGTCTTTACATACATTAGTTGTGGGGCCTATGCAGCAGCGTATTGAAATTCAAATACGTACCGAGGAAATGCACGAAATAGCAGAGCTTGGGGTTGCTGCTCATTGGCGTTATAAACAGAAATATGATTCAGCATCGGATGGCCTTCAGTATAGATGGGTGCGTGAGCTTTTAAATATGCTGGAACAAGCAAAGGATCCTGAAGAGTTTTTACAACATACAAAGCTTGCAATGTACTATGATCAGGTGTTCTGCTTTACACCTAAGGGCACTTTGATAGCTCTCCCAAAGGGCGCTACTCCAATAGATTTTGCATATGCAGTCCATTCAGATGTTGGCTACCATTGTGTTGGCTCAAAAGTAAATGGAAGAATGGCTCCTCTACGTAGCGTTTTAGAAAATGGAGATCAGGTTGAAATCATCACTTCTAAAAACCAATTCCCTTCTCCTTCTTGGGAAAAATTCGTTATTACTGGCAAAGCTAAGTTAGAAATTAGGAGATTCGTAAGAAGCCAGCAACGTAGCCAATATATAAAACTTGGGCAAGCAATATTAGAGAAAACATTCAAAGCTGCTGAAATAACATATAGCACAGGAATAGTTGAAGACATTGCTCATAATATGAAAAAAGCTTCTGCGGAAGATTTGCTCTTTGCTGTTGGGGAGGGGTCAATATCCAGAGAAGATGTTCTTAAGGAAGCAAGGCCTCCAGAGAGCAAAATAAGCTCTACATTATCCTTTTTCTCATTCAAAAAGCCTAAAAAACTAACGACAACTAAAGAAAATGCAATACCTATACATGGATTAATACCTGGTATGGCAGTGCATTTTGCTGGATGTTGCCATGCACTGCCTGGCGATCAAATAGTAGGTGTTATTCACACTGGTAAGGGCGTTACTATACATACATCTGATTGCGAAATGTTAAATAACTTTGCAAGCACGCCAGATAGAATTCTTGACTTAAGTTGGGATTCTGACTCTACAAATATTCCTTATATTTGCAGATTAAGGGTAATACTTGCAAATGAACCTGGAAGCCTTGCAATGCTGTCATCAGAGATAGCTAAAAATGATGCTAACATCACGAATTTAAGGGTTGTATCACGCAATCAGGATTTCTTTGAATTTATTTTTGATATAGAAGTAACTGGCCTTGATCATCTAAATACTATAATAAGCTCTCTGCAAACAAAAGAAGGGGTGCATTCTATAGAGAGGTACAAGCCGTGATAATAGGAATAGGTACGGACGTTCTTAATGTAGAAAGAATCCAAAAAATGATAGATAAATATGGCGATAAGTTTGTATCAAGAATACTTAGCGATTCTGAAATTGAAATCTTCCAAAAAAATTCTAACAAAATTTGCTATCTTGCCCGTAGATTTGCGGGAAAGGAGGCTATCTTTAAAGCTCTTGGTACTGGTATAGGAAAGCCTTTTAGATTCAGCGACATCAGTATAATGAATGATGAATATGGAAAACCAGAAGTGAAGATAACAAACAGGCAAGATGCAGAAAATTTTTATATTGAATCGAAAAATATTAATATTTCACTCTCAGATGATATGCCAGTTGTTGTTGCATTTGCTGTAATTTCGTCGTAGAATTCCCACCTTATTTAAAAAGGATTTATTTATGAATATAGAAAAAATTACTTCCGGAAAAAACCTTCCAGAAGAAATAAATGTTATTATTGAAATACCAATGAATAGTGACCCTGTTAAATATGAGCTAGATAAAGATACAGGCGCTATAATGGTAGACAGATTCATACAAGTTGCAATGTATTATCCATATAACTACGGCTTTGTACCTCATACATTATCGGATGATGGAGACCCAGTTGATGTTGTAGTTGTTAGCAATTTTCCAGTAATTCCTGGCGCTGTTATAAAATCTCGCCCTATTGGTGTTTTAATGATGGAAGATGAATCTGGTCAGGATGAAAAAATCATAGCTGTTCCTCTTGCGAAACTTGATCCAAGCTTTGAGAATGTAAAATCTATAGAAGATTTGAACCCAATGTTAAAAGCAAGAATAATCCATTTCTTCGAACATTATAAAGATCTAGAAAAAGGAAAATGGGTTAAAATTAAAGGCTTTGAAGGAGCTGAGAAAGCAAAAGATGTTATAATAGAAGCCGTAGAAAGGTTTAAAAAATAAAAGGTGGCAGAAATAGTAAAACTGTCACCCAATGCAGACTGAGCGCAGCGCATTCGTGATCCGCGGTCCAGCAGTACAATGCGCCGCTTTGTAGCTCTTTTTTACCAAGTAAATACACAAAGCCTTGACTTTAACGCTAAAATCATTTATTTTCGTAAACTGTTTAGATTTATAATTTAATTAATAGGTTGCGAATGCCAGAAGATGGAAAAACACTAGCAAGATTACAGAAGCAAGTTCTTGAGAACAACAAAGCACGTTTAAAGAAATTACCAACAGAAATTGCAAATAGCACTTCACTAAATGATGCGACTGAAAGACTTAAGGGGTTAGTTGATCAAAACGAAATTTATGATAAGAATATATTCTCGCAATGTGTAAATAATTATATAAACCTATTAGACCGTAATCTAGGTAATATAGATTCCAAAGAATACTTACAGCTTTTGAGAGTTCTTAAACATATAAAAAACAATAACGAATATGATCTGCTAGAGATAAAAGAAGTATTTGCAAATCACAGCAAAAATTATGCACAATCTGTAAATTTTCAATTTGAAAATAGAATAGATGATTTCATTATAAAAATATATGATATCCTTTTGTCATCCACTTCATCTACTGAAGACCTGCATTATTCTTTTATGAGCAGAGATATTTTATTATCAAAATCTATATATACAATATTAAAGAAGGGCCTTCCAAAAGATTTTCCTTTAGATAACTCTGTTCTAATGATGGCCTCTCAAGAAAAATTCTCCTATCAAGAGACTAAATATCTTATTGAAAAGTTTAGAATAGATATTACAAACATTTCCAAAACACCTCATATAGTTACACTAGGAAATAAAGAAGTTACTTTGTTAGGGGATATAACGCCTATCCTTTTAGAGCACGCAAACAAAATTTGGATAAAAAATCAACCAGAAGGAGAAAAATTATTATCCTTATTTATAGAAAAAGGAATGAATCTTTCAGCTAAACAAAGCTATAATAATGCGGTTATGATTGCTATTGAGCGAGATAATCTAGGGA
>JAGOJE010000090.1 GCA_017995275.1 Rickettsiaceae bacterium
TTCCATCTTTTTTATCATCGGAGCCACCTTTTCCACCAGCCAACCCTTCTTTAGCGCCGTGAACAATTTCTCTCCTCTTAGCCTCCATATCTACTAATTTCTTAGCACCATAAACCGCTCCAGCACCCACAGCACTACCCAAACCAGTAGAAGATATATGATCAGCAGACCCCCCTGAACTACTAGTATCACTGAGCGCTTTGGCAACAGAAGAGGCTTTGTCGCATACGGTTTTAAGCAAGAATGTGAGGACTACTAAAAAGAACATGCCAGTTACTTGCACAAAACCGCCAGAAGCAAAAGCATCCTTTTTTCTCATATCTGAACTATTATTAGGGTCTAAAAAAGGCAATTGAGGATATCTATTTTCATAACATCCGTAAGCTTTGCAATATGTTGATGTCTTGTTGCCATTACTATCTAATTGCCAATGATCTTCCGGAACAGGAATGACAGACATATTTGAAATAAAACTCTCCGTGGATCCAAGCCCAGTATAAGGCTTAGGCACCCAAAAACTTATCAACCCGTTAAATTCTTTCACAATCATGCTATCCCCTAAGTCTGGGAATGAACTTTTGCATATTGGAAAGCCTAAAGTTGTGTAAATTTCATGCCTTATAGGAACCGAAATGAACCCAAGAAAAGCCATTATCATAACTGGCTGTAGAGCGTAAGAGATAAGCTGCTTCAACCAATTTTCCGAAAGAGATTTTGTAACCTCAAAAAGCATGAAACATATGAAAATTGGCCCCATCATTATTATCATACCAACTATCACCAGAGAATTTAGATATTTGACGGTGGCCTTAAAAAATGCATCAGATACTATACAGAATAGTACAATATAAAGTATTATATAAACAAAACCAGTTGTTGTAGTAAATAATAAAGAAAAAAGCTTCGCCAAAGTCTGCTCAGCCATCATTAACCCTATTATGCTATTTGCGCCAGGACCAGTAGCAGCAACCTTCTGAATAGCCAAAATTAAATATTGTACACCTTCAACAAAATATACAAATAAATAATCATGGAAAAATGACCACCCCAGCACAGGATCAAGCAATGTAGAGACTATCACAACCTTTACCAAACGCGATATAATTTCAAAACGTGTAAACTGTACTAGTCCAGCAAGGTAATATAAAGCCGTAAAAATTATATATAGACTCAGAGACGTTCTAACCCAAAATTTGTAATATTGATTTTGGATCAATGCATTATATATAGTTTCAACTAACCCATTGCTATTTGAAAGAGGCATAACTGCTGAGCTTTTTTCAGCAGTTCTTTCGTCTTTATTTCCAAGAGCCTGAGCATTACCAAAAAAATATCTAGCAACCAGATTTGTAACATATTCAAATGGATCGATAGCATATGAAGCATCAAGGCCAGATTTTATTACTGCAATATATTGACCGCTATTATCACCATAATGCTTATCCAATATTTTAAAATATAACTTTCCACCCCTAAAATTACGGGCTTCTTCATCCGTAAAAGTATAAACAATACCACCCGCCGGAGAATAATGGCCGCCAGAATCTATATCAAATAAAGTATAATTATCATGCTTCTCCCCAAGATGCATAGTATGAACAGACCCACCTGGGTAAAAACCTTCAGGATTACTCATAGACTCAGTCTTTGCATTTGGATCACCAATATCGTATGCAGTCATAAGTCCATATAACCCAACACCTTTTGTCATCAAACAAGGAGCGTTAATAATCGCAGCATCACCATTCGCACTCGGAGTACACATATCGTTATTTGCCCACTTACATGGAGCAAGGCGCCTACAAATATATGTTAGTGCATTTTTAAATGGAAGAGCCAATGGGTCAAAAATAGCAGCAATCCCACTTACCTTAGAATGCCCCCCATACCAAGGGCACCAAGCAGACAGATTCCCTTTGGTCATCTCGTCACCGGAATCCCAATTCTTAACCTTAATAACAAGGTTAGAACCACTGAGCGGGTAACCAACCCCACGCCACGGCCCTATCTGATTATCTTCATTACCACGTAAACTTTTAGCATTTCCATATTTCGCTGGAACAGTTACAGTTACAAAGCCAAAATCTTCAGCTTCTAAACATTCACTATCAACAATATCCGTACAGCCAGAAAGGATGATAGAAACTATCATAATGAGAAGAAACTTAAAATCCTTTAAAAGCGAAACCATAAGAAAATAAACTAATTAGTGTGAGATAGATTATACTAATTATAGTTTTATACAAATAGAACCAGCACTTGAGAATACATTTGATATTTCAACTGTAGTTTTTCTACATTACTTTCTAGCAAGTGGTATATTTACGCCACATCTACTTCACTTTAGACAGCAACCTTACTGCGGCATCTTTTTGAGCTAATTTTATTGATTTTCCTGAACCATATTCTTTATATTTCCCTCCTACACTCACCATAACCTTAAATATTGGCGAATGATCTACGCCTGCTTTTGCAATCAACTCATAAGTTGGAGCAACCATCCCATTTCCTTGAGCCCATTCTTGCAACGACGTTTTTGGGTCTATCTCATCAAAATTTGCCTCTTGTGATAAAAAACTCCCCCACAAACTATCTATCACAGAGCTACATTCTAATATTCCACCATCAAGATATATAGCCCCAATTATCGCTTCAATAGCATTTTCTACATTATTTTTATTAAGCCTACCTCCAGATAACTCTTCTCCTTGGGACATGAGAATAAAATCAGCTATTTGTACTGAATCCCCAACTTTTCCTATAGTATCCTTACACACTAAATAAGCTCTGATTTTTGCTAGCTTACCTTCAGGATAATCTGGAAACTTTTTAAAAATCGCTTCTGAAATTAGCAAATTTAGTACAGAATCCCCAAGAAACTCCAACCTTTCATAATCCCGCTTCTCACCGCAAGATTTATGCTTCAAAGAAGGATGAGACAACGCCTCTATTAAAAGATTTTTATTTTTAAACTCATAACCTAAAGCTTTTTCTAAAAAGGCAAAATGCTCTTTCTCCATAATTTAAGAAACCTCGGGATATTGTTCATGGTTATTTAGGTAAAGAACATTAGGAAATTTATCCCTTATTAATTTATCAACTTTAAAGCGACGATGTGTTTTTATCATAACCTTACTCTATTTTTTCTATATCCTTGCAACCATAATATATATACATTTCCTAATATATAGGCCTCTTTACTAAACTGCATATACACTTCTGAAGAATCTACTAAAACGGAAAGACGCTAACCAGTAGTAAACTTGCTTTATCTGACTCATAAAACCAAGATTGCCACTCCATAGCTCCTGCGCAGTAGAAAAATAGAAAAACCTCGCTTTCGCTATAAAATTCTCAAATGGAACAAAGCCAAGCTGAAAACGACTATCACCAGATTGGTCTCTATTATCTCCAAGGAAGAAATATTTTCCTTGTGGCACAACAAATTCCTCTGTGTTGTTCGCATACCTCAGCCTCTCATCACCAACTTCCCCCTTAAGTTGAAGTACGTGATATTTCACTCCATTTGGAAGGGTCTCGATATATTTAGTGTAAGTACCTGCTTCATCTTTATACTCTGCAATTTCCTTTCTCTCTACTTTAACTCCATTTATATATAAAATAGAATTTCTAATCTGCACTTTATCTCCAGGAAGACCTATCAACCTCTTTATATATCTAGTACTCATATCATGCGGTGGGCGCATTATTATTATATCCCCCCTTTCTGGCTGAGCACTCATTATACGCCCCTTTATAAAATCAGGGTTTACAAAAATCATGGAATATTTACTGAAACCATAGTCATATTTCGTAGCAAAAACGTAATCCCCACGTACTAAAGTATCTTTCATAGATGACGATGGAATATAAAAAGGTTCCATAATAAACACCCTAATTAAGAATGCTATAAACAATATAAAGCCGATAGATTTTGCTTCTTTCTTAAAATTTGATTCCTTGTCTTTTTCTTCCATAACTTATACCTTGATTAATTTAGAACTAGGATTATCATAGACCTAAATACAACTGAATTCTATAGTTTTATGCATATTGATAAAAGCTTTCACTCCACGAATTATGACGAACGCGAGTCTGGAATCATAGATTTTATAATCATACATCATACAAGAATTCCCTTTAAAGAATCAGTAGCGCGCCTATGCAGCAAAGAAGCAAAAGTAAGTGCTCATTACATAATAAAAAATGATGGAAAAATATTTCAACTCTTAGAAGATGACATGCGAGCATGGCACGCAGGCCAAAGCTACTGGAGAGGAATATCAGCTTTAAATGATCGGTCTATAGGTATAGAGTTAGATAATAATGGGAATGAGCCCTTTGCCACAAAACAGATAGAAAGCTGTATAAATTTATGCAAACTACTAAAAGAAAGATATTCTATAGATAGAAATAATATAATTGGACATTCAGACATAGCTCCAACAAGAAAAATTGACCCAGGACCATATTTCCCATGGGATTTACTAGATAGAGAAAACTTAGGAATAGCAATTCCATCTTCCACCTCTACTTCTCATGCAATCGAGCCATTATCACCGCTTCAAATCCAAACAGCTTTATCGAAAATTGGATATAAAGTTGAGTTAACAGGAATTTTAGATGAGCAAACAAACTTCGTAATAAGAGCGTTCATACTTCATTTTTGCGCGAAAAACGCCCCTAAAGAAATCACAAAACTGCAAGATCCAAATACTACCTTTAAACTAGATAGAGATGCATCTATTATTCTTGAGTCTTTGGTTGAATAGTAGTAATAGCACAAAACCATTAAAAAAAGATTTCATTTTTCACCAATTATCTTGTCATAGAAAGATTTCGCTTTTTCAAACTCTATTGTGTCATCTATGGCAGCACTCTCATCAACCACATGTCCGTTAAACCTATCAATCGCAGCCTTAAGTGCTCCTTTATC
>JAGOJE010000091.1 GCA_017995275.1 Rickettsiaceae bacterium
CTAATAGCCCTTCATAATCTTCTCCTGGCATACGCGAATCCAAAAGAAGAGTAGCAAAATTATCATTGCCATATTCAATAGCTGTACGCACAGCTTTTGCCTTACAGAGATTGAAATCTGGTGGTAGTTTATTTATAAAAAACTCTAAATTCCTATTAGGAACCTTGTTTAAACCTTGATTTTTCGCCATTACATCAAGAATAGTATCTTTATCTTTATCCTTATCCTTATCCTTATTATTCTCGAGAACTTTAATAGGCTTATTCGCGGATCGCATTTGAATGATTATATTACCCAACTCATCAATACACTTCTCATTAATATTAGGATCAGCCAATGCTATATGGAATGGAGTGTTGTATTCATCATCAACTTCGTTACCCTGCTTGGCAAATTCCCATATCTTTTGCCACACTTCATGATTAAGTCCATTCAAAATATACCCTTGATTTCTAGCTGCTTTATGAAATTCTGTTTCTACAGACTCACATTCTAAGTCAGCCTCAGTTAATATTTCCTTACTCATAATCACCTCTTTTTGTTGTTATTACACGATATGATTGTAACACTAATAATGATAGCTGAGAACGAATTCTTCAACTAAGGGGTTCAAATAACTCTAAGGAGTGACTTTTTAGCACTATTTTGGTATCTACTTTAGCCCCTTGGCGAGCATGCCACCTCAGGTGTGACAACCCGTCACCTAAGCCTTCTACCATCCTCGTGAATAGGATACTTATTTTAAAATTTCAGAAAGCTTGCCTGATTCAGAAAGAGAGAGCATATCCAAGCAGCCACCAATATATTCTCCATCTATGAAAATATATGGCACAGTGGCAGAGCCAGTTTCTTCTTTTAACCTTTGCCACACTCTATCATCAAAGGTTATATCTATAATTACAAATTGTAGGTGCCTGTCCTTTAAAAACTTCAGAGCTTTTTCACAGTAAGGACAGCCATCTATAGAATATATCAGGACCTCATGGCTATTATTAAGGTCGCTCTCAAGCTTAGGCTCCTTTTCTCTAGTCAATAAAAAAAACAGCAAAAATATAAGAAAAACCGCAACTGAAAAAATAATTCTTTTAAAATTAGGAACTTTATATTTCATATTTTTTATTTGTCACGAGCGGAAGTAGCGACAGACAATATCTCCTCTATATTCAAACAAGCCAGAAAATCTCTAAGTTCTTGCCTTGCAGCCACATGAGACAGACTGAAGCTTTTTCCATAATTTGCCTTTGTAAGATCATGCAAAGTAAGGCCTTGTAAAAATAGCTCACGGAATATAACCCTTTCGCTAAAACCTGGCGCGACAGTAAAACTTATTCTCTTTGAAAGTTGCTCCAACACAGAGGCAACACTCCTTTTATTCGCCGCATCCAAATTACTGAGTCTGTTACGCATAACAACCCAATTTATAGAACCTCCATCTCGCTTCGCCCTTGCCATTTTTTGATCCCATAACATTTGGCTATATATAGATGGCCCTATTATGCTCATATCGTCAGCATTCACTCTTGCCATCACATCTATATCTAAAAAGCTATCGTTTATAGGAGTAACAACAGTATCAGCATGAGAATGCGCAAGCCTTGACAAAAAAGTATGAGAGCCGGGAGTATCTATAACTATCACATCCACATCAGAAGCTGCATCAGATAAGATTCTTACAAAATCCTCAGACTCTTCTTTTTCTTTAGAGGACAAATCCCCAGCGGCACTTTCCTTAAGTAAAAAATGCCTAGATTCTGGAACTATATGAGAAGGATTCTTCTGGTTATAAGAACGCCTATTTTCTATATATCTTGTAAGTGATCCTTGCCTGCAATCACTATCAATGCTTGCAACACGAAGACCGCTATCAAGAAGGCCAGTTATAAGATGCATAGCACATGTTGTTTTACCAGCGCCACCCTTTTCATTCCCTATGACGAATACATAAGGCAGTTTAATTTTACTCATAATAATCATGTATTAGTTGGTTTAGCAATCTAACCCCATATCCCGTTGCTCCTTTAGGAGTAACAGAAGAACCCTTTTTCTCCCAAGCCATTCCTGCTATATCAAGATGAGCCCAAGGAACATCATTCACAAACTTCTGCAAGAAATGTGCGGCAGTCGCACTTCCAGCAGCGCCAGGAACAGAACCTATATTAGCAACATCTGCTATATCTGATTTTATCATCTTTTCGAAATCCTCACAAAGAGGCATTCTCCAAATTTTTTCAGATACTTTATCCCCGGCTTTTGTAAGCTTTTCGGACAAATCGTCATTATTGGAAAAACATCCAGCAAAACTATGTCCTAAAGCCACAACTATAGCACCAGTAAGAGTAGCAAGATTCACCATAAATTGAGGTTTAAATCTTTCCTGAGTGTACCACAATATATCAGCAAGCACCAGCCTACCTTCAGCATCTGTATTCAAAATCTCTACAGTTTTTCCAGACATAGTTGTAACAACGTCACTAGGTTTTTGAGCATTACCACCAGGCATATTCTCCACAAGCCCTACAACTCCAACAACATTCACATTTGCTGAACGTTTAGCCAATGCTTTCATCAAGCCAACAACAGCTGCAGAACCAGCCATGTCATATTTCATATCCCCCATACCAGAAGAAGGTTTTATAGAAATACCACCACTGTCAAAAGTAACACCCTTACCCACAAAAGCTAGAGGAGCTGAATCTTCATCCGCCCCATGATATTTCATCACCACCATTTTAGATTCGTTTATAGAACCCTGCCCCACTCCAAGAAGCGCGCCCATGCCAAGATTTTTCATCTCATGCTCGCCGTATATTTCAACTTCTATACCGCACTGCTCAAGCTCTTCCTTTATGATTTTTGCATAAGATTCTGGATATAATTTATTCGCAGGCTCGCTCACACAATCCCTAGCTAAAAACACCCCATCAATAACAGCATTCTGCTTTGCAAAAAGCTTCTGTGCAGCAATATGGTCTTCAAGCCCTATAGAAATAGACTCAAGCGAAAATTTCTCATCCTTTTCTTTTGTAGTAAAATATTTATCGAAACGATAAGAAGCAAGACTTGCACCCTCAGCCAAAAAAGCCGCTATTTCATCCTTCGCAAGACCTTTGGTTTCAAAATCCACAACCACTTCTGCGTTTTTTATTTTAAGAGATGCTAGTTTAGAAATTACCATACCACCCAGGCTGTTTATTTTAGACTGCAGTAATGTTTTTTCCTCCCCCAAACTAAAAATAACAAGATATTTTATCTTCTTATTATCTAATATAGTAAGAGTAGTAGACGAACCAAATTTCGACTTAAAATGATCCTTATTCTTTATAGCTGTATGTATAATACCACCAAATTCAGAATCCATCTTTTGCTGATGTTCTGTGAGAATCAAATTCCCATGCACGAAGAGCACTAACGCCTCCGAATTTAATTTATTATTGATTTTCGAAAAACTGATTTGCATAAAAACACCATAGATATTTTGTAAAGTAGAAGGATATTACTTTAAAGAACTATGCATTTGCAAGTGCTTTCTGGGCAAAAACGCTAATTTGACTAATTTAGAAGATAACCAACCAAAAGATGGTGACCCCTACGGGAATCGAACCCGTGTTACCACCGTGAAAGGGTGGTGTCCTAACCGCTAGACGAAGGGGCCATGTATATTGACGCAAGACAATACTTATACATCATTCTATGAATATTGCAAGGATTAAATACACAAAATTTTATAAATAGACCATGTTACATAGATACAACGATCTTAATAAAAACCCCAAGAAAAACAAAATATTACACCAAGGTTAAGAAAATGTATGTTACAATTACATTGTATTTCAAATTAACGATAGAGGATAATATGCCAACAGCACCCAATGATAAAGACAAGAATGCTTTATATCAAGCTATCCGCAATAATAATATAGAAGAAGTAAAATCTTTATATGATAGTCACCCAGATTGGATACCTCAATATCAAGAAGGATCAAATGAAAGTCCAATGCCAGTGGGTTTTAGAGAGATTTTTCGCCATGGGACCTTTAGCCAAAATCTAGAAATGGTCCAATATATAATAGAAAAAATGGGCCCTAATTTAGTAACTGCAGTAACTACCAATGGCCAAACAGCTCTACATCTATCAAAAAACGTAGAAGTTATGAAGCTAATCATAAATAAGATAGCTACTTTAGGCGGTAACGTAGAAGAATATGTTAATAAAATTGATCGCTTTGGAAAAACAGCACTATATGATGCTACCGAGACAGAAGAAGTAGAAATTCTAAGGAAAAATGGGGCAAATCCATTTATCGGAAAATCTCCACTACTTTATGACTCGAGCCCACAAAGAACAAAAGGAGCTCTGAATGGTATGTTTAGTTATCTTTCAATAGAAGATCAAACACGCCTTGCAAATAAAGATAGACCAATATTACACACACAAAGAATGGATGTCCTAAAATGTTTAATAAAGAAAGGAGCGAAAATAGAAACGGCTGAAGAATTCACTTCCATAATTGAAAACTCTAGAACTGAACATTCCGCTCTTAATATGACAAAATTTCTTTTACCCTTAGCTTCAAAACTTTTAGAAAACAAACCTGAGGATATAAAAAATATCCATGACTACATTCTGCTAAAATATACAAATAATCCTGAAGTAAGCAGGATATTATTTAACTCTTTCAATAAGTACAATCTTGATATAAATGCTCCGGAAATTAATGGGAACCCCCCTCCGCATTTAGCAAGAGAAGACAACATAAAAACCGCCTTAATAGATAGAGAAGCTGATATATTTGCAGAAAATAATGAAGGACTTAGACCAACACCCCCTGAACACTTATATTTCGACCCTTCGTCTCAAAGAATAAGTGATAGAAATCAGAAT
>JAGOJE010000092.1 GCA_017995275.1 Rickettsiaceae bacterium
GGAGATAGCATGAGTTGGTTTGGCAAATTAAAGGACGCTTTATCAAAAACATCTAGCAAAATTTCATCTGGAATAGACGATATCCTACATAAAAAGAAATTGGAATTTGCTGATATTGAAGAATTAGAAGACCTTCTAATAACATCTGACTTAGGAGTCCATACTGCCTCTGAAGTTGTAGAAAATATAAGGAAGATGAAGTTCCATGATGATCTTTCAAAAGAAGAGATAAAAGCTGAAATCGCTGGATTTATAGCAGCTTCAATAGCGCAATATCAAAAATCATTTGAGTTAAAACCTGGCCTTAACGTAGTTCTTGTTTGCGGAGTAAATGGTAATGGTAAAACCACAACCATAGGGAAGCTAGCGAATTTCTACATGGAGCAAGGGAAAAAGGTTTCAGTTGCAGCATGCGATACTTTTAGGGCGGCAGCTACTGAACAACTTGTGGAATGGGGGAAAAGAGCCGGTTGTAATGTTGTAACTGGGGCAGAAAATAGCGATCCTGCAAGCGTTGCATATAAAGCAATATCCGATGCTATAAGCCGCTCGGATGACTTACTCTTTATAGATACAGCGGGGAGGCTTCATAATAACAAAGGCCTGATGGATGAATTGTCTAAGATGATAAAGGTGATAAAAAAACTCGATGAAAATGCCCCGCATGAGACGCTCCTTGTTCTTGATGCCACAACTGGGCAGAATGCATTTAACCAGGCAAAACATTTTTCTGAGGTGGCGGGAGTTACAGGCCTTGTAGTTACAAAGCTAGATGGCACAGCAAAAGGCGGTATAGTTATTGGCCTTTGCAAAAAATTCAATCTACCTGTTTATTTTATAGGGATAGGGGAAAAACTCGGCGATCTTAAGCCTTTCAACCTCGCCGAGTTCTCTAGAGCGTTACTTGGGTGATAGTAGGCCAGTTAGGTTCCTTACTAGGCGTTTCCTACTAGACTCCTTTCTTTCACCTTCATTATTAAATGAGCGGACGTCTCCAACTCCTATCCCTCTCCTTCGTATTCTTACTACTAACAGTACTTCCTTGGTTACTAACTATCTCATCTCCAGCATTTTTAGTGGTTTTTAAGTAGGTTAATGCGGCAGCAACCATCGGGCCTGTTGGGGCTTCCTTGTTGAGATTAAGCACCTGCTGCGAATTTTCTTTTTCAGTGGGTGCATCGGGCGCAAGAGGCTCAGTAGGAACTGCATCTATCTTAGCTTCAGCATTCTTACTATCTTCTTGGTTAGCTTTTTTTGAGTGGCCTAATGTTTCAGTAACATTCTGGCCAGGAGGGGCATCTTCCTCGTCCTTATACTCATTCATCGCTTTTTTTATAAGTGCTATTTCATTATTTGCGTTCTTTTCAAGAGATTTCTTCCATGGGTTTAGTGTTTCAGTGAAAATTCTACCAAAATTTCTAAATCCAATTTTAATTTTTTTCCAAAAACTTCTACGTTTTTTTGGTTTTTGACTTTCGATTTCCTTTATAGATTCTTGTGTTGTTGTAGTTGTCTCTATAGCATTTTTTGGTGATGGTGTATTTGCAGGATCTTCTGCAGTATATATCTTTTGAGTTCCTTTTGGATGTGATGAATCTAGTGCTTGAGTATTAACTGATTCTGTTGGTTTATTTATCTCTGTAGTTTTTTCTGCTAATTTAGCTTTAAGAGCTTCTTTAAAGGACTCATTTTTTAGTAGCTTTTTTAGTAATTTATCACCCACTTCAGTGATTTGAGTGGAATTTAAGAGTATGTTAATGTCATCTGGAATAAAATTAATTTTTTCATTTTGTTCGCCAAGGTTTATGCCTTTTATTCCCAATTTATCAAACAGCACACTTGCATTCGTTCTCAGTTTATTTATATCTGCATTATTTCCTCCAAATGCTTTTATCGTCATACGGATAGCGAAATTATCCAAAGTTTTTTCTGCTTGATCCAAAGCTGTTTGTCCTTTGGTGTTTGTTTTGTACAGTTTATATTCAATGTCTGGATTGTTATTTATAAGAGAGGGTATGATATCATTTTTGGCTTTGAATCCATCCAAGAAATCCATATCATCTCTTAGCTTTTCATTTAAGATTGTCCTATAATTTTCATATACAGCTCGCCTCTCATCTAGAGTCAAATTTTTAAATTGCTCTATAGCTTTTGGTGTGTCGTTTGTTGTTTTAGACATATGTTCTTCTCCTTGTTGGGTATTAGTTTTCTTTTTTCTTTAACTCTGCCTTCTGCTCTTTAAATCTTAGCGTATCATAATAAAATGGGGAGTAAGTAATGATTTTGTAATTTTATGCGGAATAATATGTCATAATAATATTCAAAGTTGCATATTTGCTATAATCTTATGATTAAAATATAAAAGTTGATAAAATAATAAAAACAACTAGAATTCTGGTGATTTTAAAATGAGTATCAAAAAATGACGGTTATAACAAGATTCGCTCCATCGCCAACTGGTATGCTTCATATAGGTAACGCCAGGACGGCCATTGCTAATTGGCTTTATGCGCGTAAATATGGTGGTCAATTTATATTGAGAATAGATGATACAGATCTTGAGCGTAGCAAAAAGGAATATGAAGAAGCCATAGTTTCGGATCTAAAATGGCTTGGCATGAACTGGGATGAGACATTTTCCCAATCTTCCAGAATGGAAAAATACGAAGCTGTAAAGCGTCACCTCATTGAAACTGGAAGGTTGTACGAATGTTACGAAACCCCTGAGGAGCTTGAGGTGAAAAGAAAGCTTCAACTTTCTGCTCATATGCCTCCTATTTATGATAGATCTTCTCTTCGTTTAACCCAAGACCAAAAGGATAAGTTCCAGAATCAAGGTAGGAAGCCTCATTATCGTTTTCTAATGAATGATTCTACCATAGAGTGGAATGATATGGTAAAAGGCACTATGAAATATGAGAGCCATAACATAGGTGATCCAATATTAGTGCGTGAAGATGGAACTATGACTTATATGATCTGCTCTTGCGTGGATGATGTAGATTATAACATTTCCCATATTTTAAGAGGTGAAGATCATCTTACAAATACAGCTATACAAATTCAAATTTTGGAAGCTTTAGGGGCGAAGTTGCCCTCATTCGGTCATTTGAGTTTGGTGAATCAACGTGAAGGAAAAATCTCAAAGCGTATAGGTGGATTTGAGATTTCTTCACTAAGAGATGCTGGTATAGAAGCTATGACTATAAATAGTTTTTTCTCAACGATTGGAACATCTGATCCGGTAAAATTATTCGCAAATATGAAGCAGTTAGCTGAGCATTTTGATATAACTAAATTCTCCAAAAGCCCCACTACTTATTTACCGGAGGAGTTGGAGCGTCTTAATCACAAGTTTATAATGGAGCTGGATTATAAGGATGTGGAAAATAGATTACCAGATATAACTGAGGATTTTTGGCTTGCAGTGAGGGCTAATATAAAATCTGTTCTTGAAGCAAAAGAATGGTGGAATATATGCAGTGATGCGCCAAGGGTGCCTGGCCTTGACAGTGAATATCTAAAAGCTGCAGCCAGCCTTTTTCCTGAAGGGGAAATTACTGAAAATACCTGGCAGGAATGGACAAAAAGGGTTTCTGCAGAAACTGGCAAGATGGGGAAGGATCTGTTCATGCCTTTAAGGCTTGCTTTAACTGGCGTGGAATCTGGTCCTGAGCTAAAAACAATACTCCCTATGATTGGTAGAGAAAAAATTCTACAGCGATTGGGGTAATGTTGGTTACATTCGTTTGGAGTGGAGAATTGTAGAGAATGGTTGCTATAAGGAAAGCTGAGATATGCATATACGTATAGGTACTAGGGGTAGTAGTTTAGCCATAGTTCAAACAGATCTTTTTATCAAAGCCGTAAAACAATTTGTTGATCCAAATTTTTCTCATTTTAAGGCTGGTAAATGTGCTAATTTAACTTATGAAGTAGTTCCGATAACTACTAGTGGCGATAAAATTCAAGATCGTCCACTTTATGACATAGGAGGGAAAGCTCTATTTTTAAAGGAGTTAGAAGAGGCTCTGATTGATGGAAGGATTGACTGCGCGGTTCATTCCCTTAAGGATGTGCCAGCTACTTTACCAGAAGCCTTAAAAATAGGAGCCGTTTTAGAGAGGGAGGATCCAAGAGATGCTCTTATAACAGGCCTTTGCGATAATATTCTAGATTTACCTTTTAATGCAAAAATAGGAACCTCTTCAGTAAGGCGAAGAGCTCAGTTGTTACATTCTCGCAAGGATCTTCAGATTATCCCAATAAGGGGCAATGTTCAAACGCGTATTGAAAAATGGAAAAGTGAAAATTTAGATGGGATTGTAATCGCCATGGCTGGCATAAAGAGGCTTGGATTATATGATCCGTCAACTTGCCATATTGTGGATGTTAACCAAATGGTGCCGTCAGTTGGGCAGGGGGCTATATGTGTTGAAGTAAAATCCGGTGATAAATTAATGGATGAAATTTGTGCACGAATAAACCATGAAGAAAGCTGGATAACGACTCAGGCAGAGAGAGGCTTCCTTGAATATTTAAATGGCGATTGCAGAACTCCAATGGGAGCATATGCTAAATTAATCAGCGAAAATGAAATTGAGGCAAAATATATGCTCGCTGGAAACAATCTAGAATATTATAGAACTATAACGCTGAGGTCTCCCAAAATCAGGGCTTATAACCTTGGCGTTCAAGGCGCTATGTCATTAAAATAACTCACCTTTTTGCAACAAGCGATGGGAATCTTGCAGTAACTCTAGCGATATTTCTTCATAGTCAATATGTACTTATGTTACAATCTTTAATAACATAAGGAGAATATTATGCCTGAAGAACTAATTGATGTAGCTGCTTTAAGAAGAA
>JAGOJE010000093.1 GCA_017995275.1 Rickettsiaceae bacterium
CCCGTATAACAACTTTTTTATATCAAGGAACGGAGGTTTTATGGGAAGTGGACAATTAACAGTAGATCCTTTATTTGTGGGTCTTACAAGACCGCCTATGCTTTTCGGTGTCAGTATAATATATGCTATGCTGAATATGATGATTTCTGTTCTCGCATTTATTAATCTAAATAGCTTTAAAGTTATTCCATTTGCAGTAGTGATTCATTTTATAGGATATATAGCATGCTTTAAGGAGCCAAGGTTTATGGAGCTTTATATGATTAAATCTTCTAAATGCCCCAGTGTTTCTAATAGATCATACTACGGTCTTAATTCTTACAGTGTTTAAGGGCAATTGATGTTGAAGTTTTTTAAAACTAGGGTAGATACTGAGAAATATGCAAGGAAAGAAAAGCCAGTTTCTGACTTTATCCCTTACAAATGCCATTGGGATAGAAATACAATACTCACTAAAAACAACGAATTGCTTCAAGTAATAAAAGTAGGCGGTTTTTCATTTGAAACAGCAGATGATGAAGATTTAGAAATTCGTAAAAATATGCGTAATCTTTTGTTCAAGAATTTATCTTCTGGAAATATCTCCTTATATTTTCATACTATACGTCAAAAAAGGCCTCTTACTTCTAGTAAAGGGTACAAAATAGATCCCACAATAAAGATCCCATCAGATTTTGCTATATATGTAACTAATGAATGGAAGAAGAAATATGCATCTTTTGAATCTTATGCAAACGATTTATACATAACAATTATGTATAAACCAGATAAGGCCGGCGCTGCCATGTTGGCCTATCTATATAATAAAATGCGTCAAAGTTCTGATAAGAAAGTCTGGGAAAGTGATATGAGGGAAATGAAGGAAAGTCTATCCGAAGTTTCCACAATGGTATTAAATACTTTTAGAGATTTTGATTCTCAGCTATTAGGAAGTGTAAAAACACCTTATGGTACTAATTGTCAGATATTGGAATTTTTCTCTTCTATATTATCCTGTGGGAATTCTGCGCCAATGCTTGCACCAAGAATGGATATTGATAAATATATACCAACTAGCCGTCTATTTTTTGGTTCTAAAGCTATGGAATGCAGGGGGCCTCTTGGTAATAAATACGCAGGTATAGTAAGTATTCGCGAATATGGCCCCAGAACTAGTGCTGGGGTGTTTGATGCATTTTTGCAAATGCCTTTTGAATTTATAATGACGCAAAGTTTTGTGGCAGAGAATAGAACTGTTGCGATCAACAAAATGCAGCTGCAGCAAAATCGTATGATTCAAATGGAAGATAAGGCTGTATCGCAGATACAAGAAATTTCTCAGGCCCTTGATATGGCAACTGGGGGGCAGATAGGATTTGGTGAACATCACATTACTTTAATGTGTATAGATGATAGTCTGAAGTCTTTAGAAAACAATATGTCTACAATTGCTGTGGAGCTTTCTAACTGCGGTATGCAACCAGTGGTGGAAAGGGTGAATATGGAGCCAAGTTTCTGGGGGCAGCTTCCAGGCAATATAGATTGTATCGTAAGGCGTTGTACAATAAATACTTTAAACCTTGCTGGATTTGTGTCGATGCATAATTTCCCTACTGGTAAAGCTGATAATAATTTTTGGGGTGAGCATGTAACGATTTTAGATACAACATCTGGAACTCCTTATTATTTTAACTTCCACGTTAGAGATGTGGGGCATAGCCTTATAATAGGTCCTACAGGAGCTGGTAAAACTGTTTTGATGAACTTTTTATGTGCTCAGGCTCAGAAATTTACTCCGAGGATGTTTTTCTTCGATAAAGATCGTGGTGCGGAGATTTTTATAAGAGCGTTGGGCGGAGTATATACTATAGTTAATCCCGCAGAGCCTTGTAATTTTAACCCATTGCAACTTGATGATACAGGGGAAAATAGAACATTCCTAATCGAATGGATGAAGATTCTAGTTACAGCTAATGGTGAGGATTTATCTACGGAAGATATAAGGACTATTACGCAAGCTGTAGAAGGCAATTTTAGGCTTGAGAAAAAAGATCGTAGGCTTAGCAATATAGTAGCGTTTTTGGGTATAGATGGGCCAGGAACTTTGGCGGGAAGAATATCTATGTGGTACGGTAAAGGTTCAAGAGCAAGGATATTTGATAATGAAACAGATAATATAAATTTAAATAAAGCTAGAATATTCGGGTTTGAAATGGCGGAGCTTTTAAAAGATACTACGAGCCTATCTCCTGTGCTGCTTTATCTTTTCCATAGAATCAATATGTCTCTTGATGGAAGTCGTTGTATGATAGTACTAGACGAAGCTTGGGCCTTAATAGATAATCCAGTTTTTGCTCCTAAAATTAAAGATTGGCTGAAAGTTCTTAGGAAACTAAATACTTTCGTCATCTTTGCGACTCAAAGTGTGGAAGATGCTGCAAAAAGTCGCATCAGCGATACTTTGATTCAGCAAACAGCTACGCAGATATTCTTACCGAATTTGAAGGCGACGGAAGTTTATCGCACTGCTTTTATGCTTACCCAAAGGGAATATGAACTTATAAAAACTACTGATCCATCATCAAGATACTTCCTTATAAAACAAGGTTTGAATGCTGTCATTGCGAGGCTAAATTTATCTGGTATGGACAATATAGTAAATGTACTTTCTGGGCGTACGGATACGATACTTTTAGTCCAAAAATTAAGGGAAGAACATGGCGATGATCCAGAAATATGGTTGCCACTATTTTATGAGGCATTGGCGAAAAGATGATAAAGAACATACTCTTATTTTTCCGCTTAAATATGCTTTCCAAATCTGTGGGACTAAAAAATTCGCTATGTCATTACTTGGAGCAAAAATTCAGGCTGCAAACTATCCAAAATGACTCATTGTTAATGGATCCAGGATTTCGTCTTACAAATGATAACATGTCGTGGATGAGAGCCTTCTCGGCCAGATTAGTAAATAGATGTTTGTTGGGGCTTTTTGCCAAGTTTAGAACATTATTTTTATCGATATTTCTAACCCTCTCTTTGATAACGCCAACAGAGTCTAAGGCCACAGGTTTCAGGGATCTATTAGAAACTATAGCCTCTATAACTTGTGCAGATATACATGCGGTAATTGGATCATTTAGCCCAAATTCGTGTACTCCAATTCTTGCCCCGAATCCTACTTTAGATCCAGGGCCATTTATAGTGTTTCTGCAGCAAAGGTTATTTATTAACCATAAGGCATTTCCTGGAAATTGTGCAAGATCTAATAGATCTAATCCATATCATCCGACTATTGATTTTGGATTTTGCAGAAATATTATGATTACTGGAAATGGTGCAATCAAAGGTCTTCTCCCAATGAGAGTAGTAGCTTTGTATAATGTAATTGTGAATCTTGCAATAAATGTTTTTACAGGTAAAAATCCTTGGCCCGATGTGAAAAAAGATTGGTATATACCTCCTGAAGATTATGTAGAAAAGCATAACAACGCAAAGCCTGGGGAGATAGGTTTTTTTATAGATGTAAATATACCACCTATGGTTGCCACATGGGATAGCGGTTCTTCTTCTGTTTTTACACCTGATATGTTAGATACTCTATTTTCTTATGTTGTGGTTTTTCCTTGGTTTGTTAGTAAGATAAATGATAGCATATGTGTTAACACGATAGGAGCTTTTGGTGTGGTACCTGGAGGATGCAAATTCATGATGGATCCTTATGTAATTTCAAAATATCATTATTTTTTCCACAAAAATCCACCAGACCCCAATGCTCCAGGCGTTGAAGCTGCAGAGGCTCAATCTTTGCTAAGTTGTTTTGGCTCGCAGTCTTGTTATATAAATGCTAATACTCATGCTAAGGCTATTTTACCTATGTCTAGTGGTATTGTATCATGTGTTAATCAAATGCTAGTGAATGTTTTGATAAGTCCAAGTATATGTAGTTTTGATCAAATATCTCAAGTCTATAACGATTCTGCAAAGAGAGCTAGTAGCCCGTTGTATAGATTCCAGCAAAAGATGGGCTATGCTGTAACAGCATTACTGAGTTTGTACGTAATAATTACGGCGATGAAAATGATCCTTGGAGGAGAAGTTCCAGAAAGAGGTGAGATGATAAAATTTGTCGTCAAAATAATATTAGTTACATATTTTTCTATAGGTATAAATTTTAATAATAATGCAAGTGGATTTAGATATGACGGTATGACTGAATTTATCCTTCCATTTGTTTTTGGGGGAGCAAATGAGCTTGCTTCAATAATAATGAATCTTGCGCCATCTGGGTTGTGTAAATTTGATATGGCAAAATATGATGATGGTTATGCATATTTGGCATTATGGGACTCTCTTGATTGTAGAGTGTCAAACTATTTAGGATTAGATGGCATAGCTGATATGACCAGTTCCGGTGCAAATGGCAACGCTAATTTTGATGCCTTAAACTTTTCAGTGCCTCCGTGGATCTTCTTATTAATTCCAGCTATATTAACTGGAAATCTTTCTGTAATTGGTTTGGTTCTTTCTTATCCATTTTTGGTTATATCTGTTGCATCTTACATGGTTTATTCATTTATTGTATGTATAATTTCTATTACCATATTATCTATTCTATCACCAATATTTATACCAATGGTGCTTTTTGAATATACAAAAGGATATTATGATTCGTGGGTAAAATTAATTATATCTTTTGTGTTACAGCCTATGGTAGTTGCAATCTTTATGATTACAATGTTTTCTGTTTATGATTTTGGTTTTTTTGGAAGCTGCAAATTTAAGGCTATAAATGTTTCCACTATATTTGATGGATCCACAGTTAACAGGAAGTTTTTTACAATTGACCAGGATACTAGTTCTTATGCGGGTGAG
>JAGOJE010000094.1 GCA_017995275.1 Rickettsiaceae bacterium
GGCCCTTACTGAGCAGGTAACAGGTAGAGTGCGCTGGACTGAAACTATGAGTTTTCTGGTGGATAATGAAGTGAGCGACATCTTTGAAATAGGAGCTGGTCAGGTGCTTGGTGGTCTTGCAAGGCGTGCACCTTATGGATTTTCTATTGTGAAATCTGTTGGTAATTTAAGTGAAATTGAAGACTTTATCCGTGGGTGAGTGGTGAATTTAGCTTTGCTTTAGTGTTATATTTGATATAAAATATTGCTACTGCGCACTCATCATTTAAGAAAATTATGTCTATTGAGCAATAATGCTTGACCTTAGATCATTTGAAAATTATTCTGCTCCGTTAGATGTCAATTTATATAGGATGAACAATGAAACAATTTAGCGATATTTCCAAACTAATACATAGAGAAGGCTACATATTTGTTGTACTATTTGCCGCAGCTACATTTTTATTTGCCTCTTTTAGCTCAACTTTAGGATGGATAGGCTTATTTGCAACATTATGGTGTATTTATTTTTTCCGCAATCCTGATAGGGTTACTCCTGTGGATGATGATTTAGTAATATCCCCAGCTGATGGCGTGGTGCAAATGATAACCGAAGCCCCCCCACCTGCAGAGCTTAATCTTGGTGATAAAGAAATGCTACGTATCAGCGTTTTTCTTAATGTTTTCAATGTTCATGTAAATAGAAATCCAGTTAGTGGTAAGGTTGTTGCGCTTCATTATAACCCAGGAAAATTCTTCAACGCTTCCCTTGATAAAGCCAGTATCTATAATGAACGTCAATCTGTCGTTGTTGAAACGCAAGATGGTACAAAAGTTATATATGTACAAATAGCAGGCCTTATTGCAAGACGTATAGTTTGTGATCTTGAAGAAGGTACGCAAGTAAAAGCTGGAGAAAGATATGGTATTATAAGATTCGGCAGTAGAGTAGATATTTACTTGCCACTTAAAACTGTACCTTTAGTACATGTAGGGCAGACTTGCGTAGGCGGAGAAACAATTTTAGCAAATTTCAAATCTAGTAAAGTTTCTGCTCCAAAATTTGAAGTTAGATAAGTATTTAGGTGAGTAAAGATTTTGTTTAAACGATTGAAGAAAGCGAAGCTGAACAAACCACTTCCATTTGTAAAGCTAATCCCTAATTTTATAACTATTTCTGCTTTATGCATAGGGGTTAGCTCTCTAAGATTCGCTCTGGAGTCTCGTTGGGAAAATGCTGTGTTGTGCATAGTTATCGCGGCTTTTTTAGATGGTGTAGATGGTAGAATAGCCAGGCTTTTAGGGGCTACCAGCCATTTTGGCGCAGAGCTTGACTCGCTGTGTGATTTCGTAAATTTTGGCGTTGCTCCGTCCGTAATAATGTATTGTTGGGCTCTGCAATATTCGGACCATAAGGTTTTTGCATGGTCTGTAGTGCTGCTTTTTATATTGTGTATGGCAATAAGGCTTGCAAGATTTAACACGGCGCTACTTGACCCTAACGCAAAGGCATTTTCAAAGATGTTTTTTATGGGAGTGCCAGCTCCACTAGGCGCCTTGTTGCTACTAACACCTATAATGATAGATTTTGATATATCTGACCATTTAAATATGGATTTCAACGCAAAATCCAGTTCTATGTTTTTAGCCGCCTATCAGTTAGTTGTAGCTTTGCTACTTCCAAGCCGTATACCAACATTTTCCTTTAAAAATTTAGTGATAAATCCTGAATATCTTTGGGTATGTATGTTCGTTGTTGGGCTAATAATAATAAATATGATAATTTACCCTTGGTACATTTTTCCTATTTTAGCTGTTATTTATATAAGCACGATACCATTCAGTATAGCAGCCGCGAAAAAAATTAGAGGAGAGTAGAGAAGTAGTCCGTAAGGACTCAGGAGCAACAAGTTGCTGGATTGCACTGCTGGATCCCGGATCACGCTTCGCAAGGCTCTACCTGTCCGGGATGACGCGGCGGCGCTGGCAACCATTGTTATCCTCGCGCATGCGTGGTGACAGTGTGATTAATACCGTTATTAAGCATTCGTAGCTCAGCTGGATAGAGCGTCGCCCTCCGGAGGCGAAGGTCGTTGGTTCGAATCCAATCGAATGCACCACTAATGTGTTAGGCTAACGCTCGTTTTCTCTTTCTTTCTGAGGCCCTTTGCTGGTGGTTTCTGCGCCTGGCATTATGTTGTCAAATGGGACGATTTTTTCTCTTTTAGACAAAAACATCTTCTTTAGTCTATCTGCAAAACTTATACTTTTTTTTGACTCTACAGTTTTTTCTACAGCTTTGGGGGCGGTAACACTTTCTGCGGAAAAATATCTACTTTGTTTTGTTTTTTGCTCCACAGCTTCGGGGTGTGTAATAGTTTCTGGATTTAATGGGCTAACTTTGTTAGAATTTTTACCCTTCAAAAAATTTCCTATTTTATTTAATATAGTGTTTTCACTAGATTGTCTCTTGGCAGTTTCTCTTATTAATTCGGCTACTTCTTCTGGAAATTTAAAATTAGGATCATTAGGCCTTTTTGTTAGCTTAACCAACTCATTTGTGCACCTTGCTCCGGCTTTTATTAACGATCTTACATTATTAGCCTCTAGGGTATCATTCTCCTTATTGTAGCAGCTCAAAATGGCATTATATAGAGGTTGTCTATAAATTGATTCATCTGTGTTTACTGCATCTTTCCCATTTTGGGCATTCAAAAGAATTGGCACTGCTTCAGGAGCCAGTAATGAAGCTTCTGCTAAAGGCGTTTCTCTATGGCTATTGGCTATTCTAACGTTTACTCTTTCTTTCTTTTCCGATTCTTTTTCGATAAAAATTTTAAGCACCTCCTCCATTGCTTTAGTAGAATTTGGATTGCCACTGTTAGATCTGATTGCTCTATGTAGAGCTGTCCTATCTTCCGATCTATTGAGCCCATTATCATAATAAGTACGACTTTTTTCATTGATTTTTTCAGCGGAATATTCTTTGGCCAAAGCCTTAGCAATTTCAACATGTCCGTTTTTTATAGCTTTGTCAAGGGGGGTATACCCAGTTTTATCTTTCGCATAAATATCAGCTCCTAGTTCTACTAGTGTTTTTAGTGCTTCCATCTTCCCGTTTGCTGCTGCTAAATGTAATGGAGTGAGCCCCTCAGCAGTAGTTTTGGCTTCAAGATTAGCTCCGCTTTCTTTTAAAGCTTTACACATTTCGGTATTGTTAAAATGTGTAGCTATATGTAATAATGTTATGTTATCATCCTTACCATTTATATGCGCTTGGTATTGGCCATTAACGTTTGCTTTCTGCCCCCCTTCTCCTTTTCCTTCAAGCAGAATTTTTAGAAGACTTAGATTTCGTTTTTTTACAGCTTGATATAAAGCATCTTTACCTTCTTGATTTTTTGCATTAACATCTGCGCCTAGTTCTACTAGTGTTTTTGTGGTGTTTACATCTTTTTGTATTGCAGCTATATGTAAGGAGGTATTTCCATTACTATCTTTTAGATTAACATCTGCCCCATTCTTAACTAAAAGTTCGCACATTTCAGGTTTTTTCTTAACTGAGGCGACATGTAATAAGCCCACTCCCAGATCGTCATTGATGCGGTATAAATCGTTAACTTCCGCCTTTTTTCCTTCTTTCCCTTTCCATTCAAGCAGAATTTTTAGAATGTCTAGTTTTTCTTCAGACACAGCTCCAGGTAAGGCATCTTGGCTTGCGTTAACATCGGCTCCAAGTGTTAGTAAGTTTTGTGCAAGTTCGGAGTCGTTATTATCTACAGCTCTTCTCAAAAGAGTCTTTCCATCACGATATTGTAAATTAATGTCTGCTCCAAATCCAATTAATTTTTCTGCATGATCAAATTGTTTTTGTTTTATTGCTAGACTCAAATGCGTTTCATTATTCTCGCTGATATCGTTAAGTTGGCTTTTACGGACTTCTTCTGGAAGAGTTTTGATGTTATCTAATAACAAAGCTCGTGTACTTGCATCTAGAGCTTTGTCTAAGCTCGTATCATCGTCAACTAGTACACTGTGTGGCTTTTTATTAGTTGAAGTTGGGATTTCATGAGGTCGTAATACAGCTTCGTTGAGTATTCTTGTAGGGTTTTGGTTAGGTTCAATTGCCATTCTTTTACTCCAAAATTAAATATTTCATAATCAGGGTTGTAAATTAAAGGATACCACAGAATTATTTTATGGAAAAACAATATTGATGTTTTGTTTTCAATCTAGAGTATAGAGATTAGTGAAAAAGGAAAAAAGTGATATCTTTGCAACATTGTGAAGGGCAAAAAAGAACCGTAAAGCAGTATCTATTCACGAGGGGGCTTAACCACAGTGTCACTGCTGCGGCAACTCTTGTCATCATTATAAAGAGCAACTTGTTGCTGGATTATAATGCTGGACCCCGGATCTCGGTTCGCTTCGCTCTACCTGTCCGGGGTGACAGTAGTGGCGTGCGTGTCATTCGAATCCCGTCAAAAAAACCTGTCCGAAGGACTCTTTTTGAGACTATTTTTCCTACAATGGGCTTTTTTCTTCCGGAGCTTTTTTAGTTTCCGGTGTTTGCCTTGCTGATCTTATAGTATCTGCAGGGCTTACTCCACCGCTGGCTAATATATCAAACTCTCCTTTGGTTTCTTCAACTGGACCTTTCGATTGATTAAGCTTAACTCTCCGGTCAGCTGCATTAGCTCTAATAATCCTTTGCACTTTCTTTGGGTCCTGAGAACGGAATGCTTTCTGTATTATAGTTGCAGCATAATTATGATACGCTTCTGCTTTCTCTTTAACACCAAGCTCATTCAAATGATTTTTAACCGCTTTAGGTAATATCAAATTAGGGTTATCCATCAATAACGAAAGC
>JAGOJE010000095.1 GCA_017995275.1 Rickettsiaceae bacterium
ATATTATATATCCTATGACTTTATTCTCTTCCGCTTTATTTATAGGCTATCCTTTATGGCTTTATTCATGGAAGCAAACATCAGCTTTTGCCATATTATGGAATATTACGATGTTTCTAGTTCTAATTTGCTTCAGTTTTTTGATGGTTCTTATCGGTGGGTTTGCTGAAGTGCAGCTAATGGCTTTTATGGTAAATATTCTACTTATTTGTTCTCTAATAAGATGGAGATGGGCGTTATTCAATATATTAGCCGGAACATTTTTTATGACATTTTGCTATAATAATTTTATCTTGATAGGTCCTCAGCAAAAATCGGAGATGAATGTAGTTTATTTGCTATTACTCGTAAGTTCTATTTTAGTACTTTTTTTGAGGCCTCGTGAAGTTAAGCAGGAACTTGCTGAAGAAAAATTAGAGCATCTTGAAGATAGAATAGATTTTCAGAATGAGGAAATAGAAAAGCTAACTGATTTGAAATATGAATTTTTGCGTAATCTGCAGCATGAGGCTAAGACTCCAATTGCGGGGATTGCGAACCTTTCTGAGGCTTTGTGGTTTGAATATGACAAAATGCCAGAGCGTGATAGGAAGAAGCTTGTAAAGATGATAGCTTCAAGCGGGGAAAGGTTAAAGAGTTTGATATTTAACTTTATAGATTTGTCTCATCTGTTGACTCTTAAATTCGACCTTAAAAAGAAGAAGTGTGATATCGGCAAGCTACTTCAAGAGCGTCTAGAGGTCTGTAGCAAGCTTTATATAGATGATGCAGTCAGTGATAAATATAAATTTGATGTGAATATCAGCGAAGGTATATTTATAAATTGCGATAGCTATTATATTGGAAGGGCGTTAGATAATCTTATAATAAATGCAATAAAATATTCAGATGGCGGTGTGATAAGAGTAAGCCTTACATCATCAGATGATTGTTTTGAATTTTCTATAGAAGATGAGGGTATTGGTGTTCCACCTTCTGAGCTTAGCAAGATTTTTGCTGCTATGGTAGTAAGCTCAAGGACTCACACATCTGCTGGCGGAAGGGGTGTTGGTCTTGCTCTTTGCCGAAAAGTTATAGAGCTTCACGAAGGAAAAATTTGGGCTGAATCTACAAAAACTGGCAAGGGTGTTATATTCAAATTTACTATACCTAAGAAAGTATGATATATTCATAGTAGTTAATTGATGCCTTAGAAGTCTATGGTATCTGTTCGCTTTGGTAGCAGTCATATAATGCAGTCTTTTTTATTTGGGTTTGGCTTATGAAATTTCAAAATATCCTTGATTTAGAGAGAGAAATAGCTCGGCTTAAATCTGATTTAAATGCCGTTATTTTATCTCACTATTATCAAGATTCTGAGATTCAGGATGTTTCCGATTTCGTTGGTGATTCCGCTGCTCTTATCAAAAGATCTTTGTCTGTAGATTCAGAAGTCATAATATTTTGTGGTAATAGGTTTGTAGCTGAATCCATAGCTGTTTTATCTCCTAAAAAGAGGGTGATAATTCCAGATTATAATGCTGGTTGCTCTTTGGCAGAATCTTGCAGAATTACTGATTTCAATCGATATAAAATAGATCATCCTGAATATATATTTATTACTCATATAAATAGTGAGCTTGAAGTTAAAGCAATATCTGATTTTATAGTAACTTCCTCTGATGCTGAGGATGTTATATTGTCTGTCCCTGAGGATAAGATGATATTATTCGCTCCAGATAAAAATTTTGGTTGTTATTTAATGAATCATATTGGGCGAGAAATGAAGTTATTGGGTGGTTCATGTGTGGTTCATAACAATTTCTGCGAGAGAGAGCTTGTAAAAATAAAGACCACTAATCCTAAAGCTAAAATAATAGCTCACTTTATGTGTAATGCCGTGCTATTAGAATATGCAGAATATGTTGGTTCTGATGATGGATTGCTAGATTATATTTCTACTGTTACTGGGGGAGAATTTATTGTTCTTGCAGAGCCTGGTATAATTCATCAGATGCATGCAAAGGCTCCAAATAATAAATTTTATGATGTCCCCTTTATGGATTCTGAGCGCAGGACTTGTTCTAGCGAGTGTCATTATATGCGTAGGAATAACGTAGAAAATCTTCACAAGGCATTATTGGGTGGTGGATATGAAATAAAAATTCCAGAATTGATTGCTCCGGCTCTTCAAAAAGTCCATTCTAGATTTTTGTAAGTGGCATTTTTGCCATTTACAAAAATGAAATGACCCATTCATTACATTGCTTTCTGTTCAATCCTTGAGATTTGATGTAGTCTAAGATGAAAGTAGCTATTTACGAGGGGGCTAGAAATAGCTTAGGTGTCATCCCCGGCAGACCAAGCGTAGCGGGGTCGTGATCCGGGAGCCAGTAAACGATGTGCCACTTTGTGGCTCTTTATTAATTCTGGATTCCTGCCTGCGCAGGAATGACATAAAAGGGGCCTGAATGACAGGGGTGGTTAGGTGCGGACAAAAGTTGTTTTGCCATCCTCGTGAATAGATACCTAAATACAGATCAAATACAGGAAAAGAAATATGCCAAAACTTACATTAGAATATAGTTCAAATATAATAGAGAAAGATGAAATACCATCTTTGCTTAAGGAATGCAATCATCATCTGTGTCTTGGGATACCTACTCCTATTTCTACATGTAAATCCATGGCATTTGAATGTAAAAATTATTGTGCTGGTGAGGGGAATATGAGTGAGGCATTTGTTCATATCCACTTGCAGACTATAAGGGAGCGTACAGACGAGACCTTAAGGAGAATAGGTGACAGCCTCATGAGATTGCTTCAGAATCACTTTGTGAAATCCATGAACACATTAAGGCTGGAGATAACCATAGAGATCAATCGTCAGAGCGAGTTTTTCTACAAATATTCATCCTATGAAGATGATTAGTGGATGATTTTTATGTATTTTCATGAGTAATTGTTTCTCCCATTGCATCGATCTCTCCGATTTGATACGTGCCTAAAGACTGCGACCAATCATGATTATTTATGTCAAGTCCTAGCAGAGATGCCAAATTGCTCGCGTTCTCAGGGCTAACATTTTTATTGGTGTATAGGAAATTCTGCGCTATTTCAACAGATTCCTCGCTTGTTAAATGAGCGCGAAGTGAGTTAACTAAAACTCCATTACCACTTATTCCATCACAAATAAGTTCTATAATCGCTGCGCCTATATCAAATGGATCATTTTGTATATCATTAGGCGTATTGTACTCTTCTTCTGGCCCGCTTATTTTGTTTGCCATTTTATTTAAGTCGTTAGATATTTTTCTAGTTGGATCCTGTATGAATCCTTTAAATGCCTTTTTGGGGTTTTTGAAAAATCCCATATTCACCTCCGATTTAATATTATAAATTTTACACAACGAGTTTGTAGTATAGCGGGATTGCTATATTACTGCAACTATCTAAATCACATAAAGTCACCAACATTATCCAAGAATAGTTTGGCGCGGTGGGATTTAGGATTTTTGAAAAAGGCCTCGGTTTTTTGGTCGCAAAGTATTTGACCTTGATCCATAAAAATTACTCTTTCTGATATAGCATGGGCGAATTTCAAATGGTGAGTTACTGTAATGATTGAGATATCTTTCCTGAGCTCATTAATTAGATTTACTATATCCTTTATCACTTCAGGGTCCAGTGCTGATGTTGGTTCGTCAAACAGCATCACTTCTGGCTTCATCATAAGGCTTCTGGCGATTGCAATCCTTTGTTTTTGCCCGCCTGAAAGCTCCTTTGGCATGAAATCAATTTTGCCTTTTAGGTTCAAATTTTGTAGTAATCGGATGGCTCTTTCTACTGCTTCTTCTTTGTTCATTTTTAGAACGGCGCAAGGTGTATATATCAAATTTTCCAATACATTCATGTGAGGGAAAAGGTTATATTGTTGGAATACCATACCTATTTTAAGACAAGCCTTTCGTCTGTTTTTTTCGGTTAGTTTTTCGTTATCTATAAACACATGGCCTTTTGTAGGAGCTTCTAGTCTATTAATCATTTTAAGCAATGTGGATTTGCCACCGCCAGATGGGCCAACTATTGCGAGGCTTTCTCCTTTTTTTAGCTCAAAAGATACATTTTTTATAGCATATTCGGAGCCATATTTTTTGCTTACATCTTCTAATCTGATCATATTTCCATCCTCTTTTCTAAAATTCTAGCGAGGTAAGTGAATGACACAACTAGCAGATAATAGCAAATAGTAGCTGTTATGAATGGCGTAAAGAATATGAAGCTTTCAGATGCTACCATTTGGGCTCTCCTCATGAGATCCATTTCACCGAGTATGGAAATTATTGCTGATTCTTTGAGCAAATTTATGAGTTCATTTATCAGCGAAGGTAATATTTTTCTTATTGCTTGAGGTAATATTATATCCTTCATTGTAAGTCTTGTAGGTATTCCAAGGGCTTTTGCTGCTTCGAATTGTCCGTGGTCAACAGAATTTATGCCAGAACGGATTATTTCAGAAACATAAGCTCCGGAATTTAGCGAGAAGGCTATAACACCAGCTGCGAAGACGCCAAGTTTAATGCCAATGTTTGGAAGGCCATAATATATTATCATCAGCTGTATTAAAAGAGGAGTTCCTCTAAAAATTGATGTATATACATCCCCAGCTATTCTTAGGCTCTTATATTTGCTTGTTTTTAACAGGGCAAGTAATGTGCCTATAACGAGGCCAAATATTACAGAAATAACGCTATATTTGAGCGTTACTATCGCGCCTTCGGCTATGAACAACATCTTCGGCCAAAA
>JAGOJE010000096.1 GCA_017995275.1 Rickettsiaceae bacterium
ATCTTACGCTTCTTTTCTTGCTCTAAGAAATTGTGGTATTCTGCCAGCTTCTTCTGCTTTCAAATGATATCTTGTCTTTACATATCCTGAATATGGTGAAGTGCTATTGTGCTCTTCCTTAAAAATTTCAGAGGTGTTAATAACTTCCCGTGCATAATCGAAATAATTGGCGATGTCTGAGGCGAAATTTATTATTCCACCAGGTTTTAATTTTTTAGCAAATATTTTCAGCCTTTCTGGATTTACTATTCTGCGTTTTTGATGGCGTGACTTTGGCCATGGATCAGGGAATAATATAAAAATAGCGCTCAAACTATCATCAGGTAATTTGTGGAATATCAAATCTACATCATCTGGCCATAAGACTATATTAGTTACTGAGGAGTCTTTTGCTAATTTTAAGCTATTTGCTATGCCATTAAGGTAAGGTTCAAAACCTATATATAGGTTTGAGGGGTTAGATGCAGCAGAAGTTATGAAATGATCTCCCATCCCTATACCTATCTCAGCAATTACAGCTTGATCAGGAAGAGCGATATGCTGACCTTCCTGATCTAAAAAGTTACTGAGTAAACATTTCGGAAGGTCTTCCTCTATAAGATCCTTCTGAAGTTTAGACAAAGTTTTCCCTATGCGCCTTGAAAAAGAACGGTTTAAATTTGGAATCATTAAACCTCTTTTATTGCTGCTTTATACTCTTTGCTTAGCTCTATAACAGCCCAAATCCAAACTATACATATGAATGTGAAAACCCCCATTAAATATATAGATATAGATTGATATGTTGCTGATGGGAATATAACAAATATAAGAGATTGCAACAATGCACTGGCTGATTTGCCGAGTTTTGTTCCAATTACGTCCGCAGCAGCTTTACCTTTTGTTTTTAGTTCGTCATTTAATGGAACATAGGACATTTCTTTTGTGGAATCAAACAATGTATATTTACTGGATTTGCTAAGTACGTTGTTGATAGCTCCTATATTTATGGCAAGCATTATTGGATCCATCATCATTAGTCCACCAAGTAATTCATTAGATATTGTGGTAAAGTTTGATGTTACGAAGAATAGTCCACCAGTTGTAAATACCATAATCGGAGTGATTATAGCCGCGGCAAACCATCCTAACTTCCTAACAATATTTGAACCAAGTAGTACAAATATTAGAGTAAATATTCCTGTATAATGTAAATATCCGCCGACAAATGCTAAATATTGATGAACTTCCGGATAAACCATAGTGGCTTGTTTTTTCCAAGGGCTTTCTACCAGATTGATAGCAATTCCATAGCAAATAAGAATTGTGGCTATTAATCTGATATATCTTGATGCTAGAACCATCTTTAAGCTTTCAGAAAGAGACATAGACTTCTTCTTTACTTTAAACTGCACTTCTGAAGTTTTTCCTTTAAGAATTTTGTTGTTTAGCATCCAGAAAGTGCAAAGGCCTATTACTCCCAGAATAGATACTATTAGCATTGTGAGTTCAACTGACACTGTGTTTATACTTAATGCTAGGTTATATTCGTCTATTAAATTTGAGCTAATGAATGATAGGTTCTTCAGGAATGTTCCTGATATCACAAGACCAGTTTGTCCCAAAAGGCCAAATAAGATGTAAAATCTTTTGGACTCTTCTACAGTTGTTACGTTATTTACAAACTGCCAGAATAAAAGAGCAAAAACTGCATTAGGCCAAAGTTCAGCAATTATGTAAAATAACGAGAATCCCCATTTAGAGAAAAGTAATATAAACCATTTTAAATGAGGCATTTGTTGCACTAGGTTGCTTGTATCTTCAGGACTTAGGTGAAAATATTCGTGATAAGGGAAAATCACAAATCCAAAAAAAGCGAAGAATACAAGGAACGAAGACATCATTATGTAAAATATCTTTTCAGGCTTCATGGAGCTTACAAGCTTTACATATAATATAGTAATTAAAAAGGCGGCAGGTAGAACTCCATAGGATTTTAAAAATGCTATGGTCTCCGTCCCTATCATAGTATTTACAACGCTGTCTTTTGTTGCTCTTATTAAATTTTGTATGAATAAGATGCAAAATAGTAACAATGTTATTGAAAGGAATTTTGGCAACTCATGCCTTTCTATTGGCCAGATATTGTCCAATATTTTTTGCATTGTGGATTGTGTTTTTGGTGGGTTTGTCTCAGATTTTGATACTGACATTATGATCTAACCTTTTTTAATATTGGCTAGGACAGCAGCATATATCTCTAATAAAAAAGAGTCAACCTTTTTCGATAATATTTGAAATAGATTATTCTTTCGGTTATCTTAGGCTCCATTGATATAATATAGAGAAAGATTTTGTTGCGTTCAGGAATAGTTGTTGCATTCTATACCCTTCTATCTAGGATCCTGGGGCTTGCTAGAGAGCTATTCGTTGCTGATTTATTTGGATGTGGCTATGTCGCAGATAGTGTGAATGTTGCTTTAAAACTACCCAATCTTTTCCGTAGAATATTTGGAGAAGGAGCGCTTGCTTCAGTTTTTGTTCCTATTTTCAGTAAGAAAATGGTTTCTTCTAAAAAGGAAGCGGAGGTTTTTGCGACAAAGATTTTTTGGCTGCTGGTTTTAGTTCTTTGTGTAATAACATTGCTTCTGGAATTTTTTATGCCGGAGTTTATGGTATTGATTGCCCCTGGCTTCGGTGCTAATCATGAAAAGTTTGAACTGAGTGTTTTGCTTTGCAGAATTACTTCGCCATATCTCGTGTTGATTTGTGTATCAGCTCTTTTCGGTGGAATGCTTAATTCAATTCATAAATTTGCAGCATTTGCTTTTGTTCCGGTGATTTTAAATGTTGTTATAATTGTTGGAACTCTTTTTCTTGGCGGATATTTAGAAAATTCAGTTGCTCTTGCTTATTCTGTGTCCATTGGTGGGGTTTTGCAGCTTCTATTCATGTTTATAGCTATGAAATTTTCAGATTTGAGTTTAATAAGGCGTCTGAATAAAATAGAAGGAGGAGATGAAGATGTTTCTAAACTTTTAAGAGCAATGGTGCCTGCGTCTATAAGTTCTGGGGCGGCTCAGCTAAATATTTTTATTTCACAATCTATAGCGAGTTTTATTCCAGGCGCGGTTTCTGTGCTTTCTTATGCTGAAAGGCTATATCAATTTCCTCTTTCGATAATAGGAACTGCTTTTAGTACTGTGCTTTTGCCTAATCTGTCTAGGCTAAGGAAAATAGGAAATATCGCTGAAATAGATAAAATGCAAAATAACGCCACAAAATTTGCTTTGTTTCTTTCTGTTCCAGCTTCATGTGGGATGATAGTTTTGTCAGAGCCTATAATAAGGTTGATATATGAGCATGGCGCATTTGTTAGCTCTGATACTGAAAAAACAGCTATGGCTCTTGCTTGCTTTGCCATTGGCCTTCCAGCATTTATACTTGCCAAGATATTTACTCCAATTTTTTATGCGAATCACGATACTAAAACTCCAATGAACATAACTCTGATTTCTCTTATGGCAAATGTGATTTTAAATATTCTGTTGATGCAGTTTATTTCGACTAGTGGCATAGCTCTTGGTTCTTCTATAGCAGCTTGGTATAATGTATATCTTTTATTTGTGGCATCTAAGAAACGAGGTTTGTTTAATCTAGAGACTCATACAAAAAAATTCATTTTAGGGGTTCTTACTTGTTCCGCTGTTTTGTCAGTTGTAGCTTATTTTACCTGGTGCTTTATTTGCAACTTTTATGTATGTACTTCTGTGTTAGGAAATTCTATAATTTTGGCCGTGACAATTTCTATTGCAATGATAGCATATGTTGCATCTTCGCTTATATTTGGCGTTATAACTATTGATCAATTAAATTATAAAAGGTATAGGAAATGAGGAATGTAAAAACTTCAAACTACCAGGATCTAATAAAAACTTTTGCAATTATAGTGGTTATTATAGACCATTTAGGAGTCTATTTCTTTCCTAGTTTTACGATTTTTAGAGCTATAGGCAGAAGTGCTATGCCAGTATTTTGCTTTTTTGTTGGTTATAACTACACTAAGCCGAAGACTGCTCTTGTTATATATGGAGCCATTTTAACAAGCATGTTTTTTGTGTGTTTTGTAAATATACATGTAATGAATATGTTAATTACTATGTATATTTGTCAGTGGTATTTATATGTTTTAGATAAATATGGTTATAATGACGAGAGATCTATATGGATTCAAATTCCATTACTGCTGCTTTTGTTGCGTCCATCTGAGCAGTTTTTTGAATATGGGACTCTTGCTACAATATTTGTTTTGGTTGGTAACTTTTCAAGGAGAAATGGCGCTAACTTCTCAATGATAATGCTTTCGCTTTTTGTATATTTAGCAAATAATATATATCTTTTTAAATTTGGTATTTTAGATTCAATCGTCGCTTCTATATTCATAATATTCGTTTTATATATGCTATCTCGCGATAGACAACTTGATCCTATCAGATGGAATTTGAGATGGATAAGTAGAAATACTCTATATATATATTTCTTTGATGTTTTCTTATCAATAATTGCTCTGCTAGTTATGTATAGTATGAGATAGGGATTCGGGTTAGGGGAAACTGTCACCCCCGGGCAGGTGAGCTTTGCGAGCCTTGATCCGGGGTCCAGCGTGATAATCCAGCAACTTGTTGTTCTTTATAATAATGAGTCCTTCGGACTGGTTTTTTAAGGCTGGATTCCTGCTCAAGGCAGGAATGACAAGCACGCCACTACTGTCACCCAAGGCAGGCTGAGCTTCGC
>JAGOJE010000097.1 GCA_017995275.1 Rickettsiaceae bacterium
ATTTCTAGAACTTCCATCGCTTTACTTACAGGAATGATTTCTAGATGAGATTTTATACTATCCGGCACTTCTTTTAGATCCTTAAAATTCTCCTGAGGAATTATAACAGTTTTTATTCCACCTCTACTTGCAGCGAGTAATTTTTCTTTTAAACCGCCTATTGGTAGCACATTACCCCTAAGAGTTATTTCTCCGGTCATAGCTACAGTTTTTTTCACTGATTTATTTGTCATTAAAGATACTATGGTTGTGAAGATAGCTATTCCTGCGGATGGCCCATCTTTTGGAGTAGCCCCCTCAGGAACATGTAAATGTATGTCGTTTGCTTTTAATGCATCCTCTTTCACACCAAAAAATCCTGCATTAGAAAGGAAATAACTATAAGCAGCCTGAGTTGATTCCTTCATTACATCACCTAGCTTCCCTGTAGCCTTTATTTCGCCCTTTCCTGGTATGCTTACTGCTTCTATCGTTAATAGATCCCCTCCAACTTCGGTATAAGCAAGTCCTGTTGTAGACCCAACCTGATCATTGGTTTCAGCTTGACCAAAATCGAATTTTTTTACCCCTAAATACTCTTCCAAATCATCAGCGGTAATCGTGATTTTACTCATCTTACCTGATAATATTTTACGCAAAGCTTTTCTAGATAAAGTTCCGATTTCCCTATCTAAATTCCTCACACCAGCTTCTTTCGTATAATATCTTATCATACTCAGTATTGCATCCTCAGAAATTGATATTTCTCCCTCTTTTATTCCATGCTCCTTCAGCTGTTTTGGGACTAAATATCTCTTTGCTATCTGCATTTTTTCATCTTCAACATAGCCAGATAAACGAATAATCTCCATCCTATCAAGCAAAGGCCTAGGAAGATTGAGACTATTAGAAGTTGCTATAAACATCACATCAGATATATCATATTCAACTTCTAAATAATGATCAGTGAATGATTTATTTTGCTCTGGATCTAGAGCCTCCAAAAGAGCAGATGCAGGATCTCCCCTAAAATCCGAACTCATTTTATCTATTTCATCAAGCAACATTACTGGGTTATCAGTTTTACCCTTTTTTATCAACGATATTACCTTTCCAGGCATTGCACCAAGATAAGTCTTTCTATGCCCCCTTATCTCAGCCTCATCCCTAACACCACCAAGAGAAAATTTACAATATTTTCTACCGATTGCTTCAGCAATAGACTTTACCAAAGACGTTTTTCCAACTCCTGGAGGGCCAACAAAACACAATATAGGACCTTTAAGAGTTTTTGATCTTTGCAATACTGCAAGATAATCCAAAATTCTTTCCTTTACCTTCTCAAGCCCAAAGTGATCTCTGTTCAATATTTTCTCAGCCGCCTCTACATCAACCTTAGACTTGTTTTTCTTCCCCCAAGGCATTCCAAGCAAGGTATCTAAATGATTCCTAACTATAGAAGCTTCTGCAGACATTGCCTGCATAGAACGTAATTTTTTTATCTCAGATTCAGCTTTCTCTCTGGCTTCTTTCGAAAGTTTCATAGATTTCATTTTCTTTTCTAGATCAGAAAGCTCGGATTTATCTTCTCCATTTTGTAGCTCCTGCTGTATAACCCTCATCTGTTCATGTAAGAAATATTCACGCTGGTTTTTTTCTATTTTCTGCTTAACTTTATTTTGGAAATGAGCTTCAGTACTGAGCATTACTGTTTCACCTACAAGGAGCTCTATAAGACTCCTTGCTCTATCTTCTATATTTCCTATTTCTAGTAATCTCTGCCTATCACTTATTTTACAAGTAATACTCGCAGCCATTAGGTTAAGAGTAGGAATCGGATTTTGCTGACTCATCACAGCTTGTAAAACTTCTTGGCTTATTTTTTTATTTGAGTTAGCATATTCTGAAAAGCTTTTCTTAGCATCTGTAATCAACATTTCAAAAGCTGCCCTGTCAAACCCATAATCATCTGGCATTATATTATATTCTGCCGATAAAAATCCTGACGTTTCTATAATAGCGTTTATTTGAGCCCTATGAGTAGCCTCTACCACTACTTTTATTGTACCATCTTGAAGTTTTACAGTTTGCAATATTTGCGCCAAAACGCCAACCCTATACATATCACTCGGTTTTGGATCATCGACTTCCTGGTTTTTTTGAGTAACAAAAAGCACATGCGTACCATTTGCTGAATTAAACTGAGGAGCTGAAAGAGCTCTCAAAGATTTCTGCCTACCTACAAAAATAGGAGTTATTATTCCTGGAAATAAAACCACATCTTTAAGTGGCAGCATTGGTACAAAATTTGATATATTCATTTGTTTACCGATAGTATTTGTTTCTTTAGTCAGTACGATTTGACTTATATCTCTCTAAAACATATAATCCTGGGGTCTGACAAATTCAAGTGTTATAATGTGGTAAAAGTTATGTCCGGTATATTGATGAATCCAGAAGTAGTAAAATTAGCCTATCAGAGAATAAAAGGTTATCTACACCAGACACCTATAGTAACTTCTGAAACATTAGATGATGCACTAGGACACAAAATATATTTCAAAGTAGAATCTCTGCAAAAAACCGGAGCATTTAAAGTTAGAGGATCACTTAACCATTTACTTGCTTTGAAAGAAGAAAGAAAACTACCAAGCAAAGTAGTCGCTTATAGCACAGGAAATCACGGTATAGGCCTTGCCTGGGCAGCAAAGAAACTAGGAATTTCTGCAAGGATATATCTTCCAGAAAATACAGCACAGGTAAAACAACAAGCTGCCAAATACTACGGCGCAGAAGTTATATATACAAAAACAAGGGCAGAAGCCGAAAAAATGACAAAATTAGATGGGGGAAATGGCTTCTATTATATGCATCCATCAGATAGCGACCTTACAATTGCAGGAGCTGGCACCTTGTGCTACGAGGCAATCAATCAGCTTGGTTTTGCCCCAGATGCGATTTTTGCCTCATGCGGTGGAGGCGGGCTCCTATCAGGGACATATTTAGCAAAAGAATTAACATCACCAACAACTTTACTTTTTGGATGCGAGCCTGAAAATGCCAATGATGCATATAAATCTGTATCCGAGGGGAAAATTTTTAGATTCTCAGAATCCCCCGATACGGTAGCAGATGGCCTTAGAACTCTTGGCGTTTCAGAAAGAACATTTCAATATTTAAAAAAACTAGATGGAATTTATCTTGGCAATGAAAGTGATATATACTACTGGACTGCTTGGCTCATACATTTACTTAAAATAGAATGCGAACCATCCTGCGCGATAAATATGACTGGTATAACGCAATGGATAAAAACTCAAAGCAAGCCTAGAAATATATTAGTTTTAATTTCTGGAGGAAATATAGATCCATCACTCTATAGAGAAATATGGAGCGGAAATTTTCTAGCAGAAAGCCTCCAATCAAGATGTTAGAAGTTTTTATCTATTCAGTACCTTGGCAGAAATAGCAAGACTGTCACCCCGGACAGGTAGAGCGAAGCGAACCGCGATCCGGGGTCCAGTATTATAATCCAGCAACTTGTTGCTCTTTATAATAATGAGTCCTTCGGACTGGTTTATTAAACCTAGATCCCCGCATGCGCGAGGATGACACTGGAAGTTTTTAGGCCACCCTAGTGAATAGATGCAGAAGTTTTTACAAATTCCTAGTAGCTGATGGTAGTTTAAGGCGAAGACCTTCCATATCTTTCGTAATAATTATTTGACAACCAAGCCTTGAAGTTTGAGTCAAACCAAAGGCAAGATCTAGCATATCTTCTTCAGCTTCTGATGCTGGCACGAGCTGGTCGTAAAATGCCTCATCAACTATTACGTGGCAAGTAGAACAAGCAAGAGAACCTTCGCAAGCTCCTTCCAAATCTATCCCATATTTATGAGCGACTTCCAAAACTGAAAGCCCCTCTTCTGCTTCTACGATTTTTTCTTCGCCTTCTGCTATCTCAAAAATAATTTTTGGCATATTAATCTTTTACCACTTCTGGAACTTCTTTAATTCTAGCGTGACTTACTACTTTCTTTACCCCCCTGACTTCAGAAGCTATTCTCGCAACAGTCTCTAGTTCTTCCATAGAACGCGCTATGCCGAATATATACACTACATCTTCATATGTTACTATAGTATAATTCACAAATTTCACATCATGCGCTGCAATACTTCTTGCCTTTACTTGCGCAGTAATCAGAGAATCCCTTGTATATTGCACCGCGTCAAAATGATTGCTTTTTTTATCCACTTGTAGTTCGTTGAGAACTTCTTTTACGCCATTTTGTTTCCACGCAATTTCAAGCGCTGTCATTATATCTTCTTCACTATCTACTGTACCTGTGTACATCACCCTTCCTTCCATAACTTCAACGTTTATTTTGGAATACAGAGTCCTAAAACCATCTTTTATAAAAGAGGCTTTTATCTTTGCGGAAATTTTTGTATCGTCTATTGTTTCACCGACGCTTCTGTCTTTTGCAACTGCCACAGTGGCACGAGTTGCTCCAGCAAAAATAGTTGGCAAACATCCACTCAGTAACATAGAAATTGCTATAACAGATAATATATTTTTCATAATCAGTCTCTCAAGTAAGATTTAATTATTAAATTAAAACACATATAATACCATAATTTATCGACACAGTAAAGGAACTCATTACTTT
>JAGOJE010000098.1 GCA_017995275.1 Rickettsiaceae bacterium
CCAGAAGGGAGCACAACAAAACTTACTTTCTTATTATAACTAACCTCTGGAATTACATTATCTATAACTTTACTACAGGCCCTAATACCAGCAGCATCACCATCTAAACAAATAATTATTTCATCAGCAGAACGCCATAACTTTGAAATATGACCAGAAGTAACTGCAGTACCAAGACTTGCTACGGAATTCTTAAATCCAGCAGAGTGAAGAGCTATAAGATCCATATAACCCTCTACAACTATCACATTACCTTTCTTATAAGCCTCTCCTATAGCTTTATCTTCGCCATATAATGTTTCATTTTTTTTGAATACTATAGTTTCAGGAGAATTTAGATATTTTGGCATAGCATCCGATATAGTTCTGCCGCCAAATCCAACTATCTTTCCATATATATTCTTTATTGGAAAAATAATCCTATCACGAAATATTTCATAAAGCTTTCCATCTTCACCCTTATTTACAAGACCAGCTTTAGACATCATCATTAAAGGAATTTTCTTACTCTCCAGATATTTTTGCAAAGCCCCTCCAGAAGGAGCAAAACCCAAAGAAAAATCTGATATTATTGAAGAATTTATAGAACGAGACGTTAAATATTCTAGCGCCTTGCTAGTTAGATTTTTTTTGAAAAAATCGCATGCCAAATCAAGCACATTATGTATCTGATCTATTTCCTTATAAATCTCCTCTTCTTTCGGAGATAGTTTTGGAATCTCTATACCGTTATCTTGCGCTATTTTTATTGCTGCATCTTTATACGAAAGACCTGATGTTTCAGATACAAATCTTATAACATCACCATGAGCACCACAGCCAAAGCAATGGTAAAACCTTTTTATATCATTTACAGTAAATGATGGAGATTTTTCGTCGTGAAAAGGGCACAGCCCAGTATATTCTACGCCACGCTTTGTAAGCATAACATTACGGCGCACAACATCTGAAACATACACCCTGTTCCTTACTGATTCAAAAAAATCTCCAGATACTCTCATTCCTTCTTATCATTAAAACTAAATAGCGTTTTTTTACCTATATAAAGCAGTAATATCAATGCTGGGAATTCTAATACCACAGTCATTATAAAGAACGGATCCCACCCAAATAAATCTATGATTTTACCAGATTCTGCAGATAAGGCATTATTTGCTAAAGTAGATAAACTACTGAGCAATGCATATTGGCTAGCACTATATGTTTTATTACACAATGCACTTAAATATGAAACAAGAGCAGTAGAGCCCATGCCTCCAGTAAAATTATCAATAGATACAGCAGTAAGGAGTGCGCTATTACTCACATCCTGATGGTGCAACCATAAATACATCAAATTGGAAAATGATTGTAATAGTCCACAAACTATCATGCCTTTTACATTACCCATTCTATATACTACCATTCCACCGGCTATAGATCCAAAAGTGGTCGCTAAAACTCCATATGTTTTTACCATAATTCCTATTTGCTCGTTACTATAACCAAGGTGTTTGTAAAAAGGCATACTAACGAATCCTAGCATCGCCTCTCCCATTTTATAACAAACAATAGATGCTAAAATAATCAATGCCCCGCGACGACTTAAAATTTCTACAAAAGGTTTTACAGCAAGATCATGAAAACGCTGGTAAAAATTACCGCCATGATCAGCAAACAAACGGGGCTCTTTGATCGTTGATATAAAAATTACACTAAAAGCAAAAACTACCCCCATAATAACAAAAACTTTACTCCACAAATCGTAATTTTGCCCCACAAAATACAAAGTAAGACCTCCAGTTAGGTAAGCGCCAAGCCTCCAACCAAGAACAGCAGTAGCAGATCCTAGACCTTGCTCCTCAGATGATAACAAATTAATACGAATCGCATCACAACCAAGGTCGTAAGTAGCTGCACAAATCCCTATCATTATTGCTATATATCTTAAATCTGTTAGTGACTCTGTAGGGTTTAATCGGCTTACAAAGAATAGCGATATCGCTATTATACCAGCACTCACCATCATCCAGCTTTTTTTCTGCCCTAGCCTATGTAACAAAGGTATCTTAAAATAATCTATAGCTGGCGACCAAAATACCTTTAGAGAATATGGCAGTCTTGCAACTGCAAAACTAGTAATTAGTGCTAATTCGATATTGCAATCCTTCATCCATGCTATCATACTTGTATAAAGTATAGAAAATGGCATACCACTTAATATTCCAAGAACAAATATCTGGAAAAATCTATAATCTTTGAGCCAAATTGGGCATTTTACATTCATTGTTATACTCCTCATTTTAATTATTTTATATAGTATCTAGTTGCAGAGCCCGGTCTAAAACAGATAAGGTCATTTCCCTGAACATGCAAAACTCCTGGCTAAAACAGCCGCGAAGTAGCGAATTATCATGCCGGACAAAGCTCACCCGGCTAAGATGACACAACTCATATTTCTAGCAGCACTCATCAATAGATACTAATTACTAACTATCTCCCAGAAAACTGACTAATTGGTCTTTTTGCAAGATCTGATTGTAAAGTTCCTGTATCTATATATTTCTCAAATAAATTATCATTATTTTCTAAAATTATAGAAAATTTTGTATCTGTATTAAAAGATTCAGAAAGATATAATGAAAACTTTACATCTGACTGTATTTGCAAATCTTGTTTATATATATCATATGATCCAAAAACTGCTCCAGTAGAACTTGCTGTAACAAATGCCATATTGTTAATGATAATAACTCCTTTATCCATAGAAACATTACCTTTTACTTTTAAAAGGTCAGAGCTTCCACTAGATGTTGCAATTTCAAAATCCTTATCTAATATGAGAGGACTATTCGCTGAATGCGCATTTTGCTGCTGCTGTTGCCCCCCATTCATAGCATTTATCATATCTAGTTGTTTATTACTCCAGATATATTTTGGATTATTCACTCTTGCTATAATACCATCTATATTATACCCAGCTATTGTTATTTTTTCAGCTATAAAATCAGCTTTAATTCCAAGATTGTATAATAATTCCTCTACACTACTACCATTACTTGCAATTGAACCAGTAGAGCTAATAAATCCAGATAAATCCGAGAAACCCTTAACAACAAACCCTGTAATATCTAATATATCAACAGAATTACATGTGTAGCCTATATTAAAAGCTGTTGGTAGAGCAACAAGAATGGTTCCATTACCTGCAAAATCAGCATCACCAATTTTGTAACTAGCTTTAGAAATTGCTATAGTATTATCATTATTATAAGCGCTTAATTGTAAATTAGTATATTTCGTCTCTCCATTAGTTACCTCATCTAAGGATGCATCAAATGTCAAGCTAACTTTTGAAAATTCATAATTCTTGGATGCATAACTATTAAAATCCAACAAATCTTGAATCTTAAAATTTGTAATATCAATAGTGCCAGAAGATATTGTAATCTGAAGTTTTGGCATTACAATTGTAGTACTTAAATTCGCAGACGCATTTATATGGTCGTTTCCATATTTATACTCTATCTCGTCCATAGAAAATTTTCCTGGAAGAACAGTTCCTGATATTTTTATGTAATCAGGCTTCGATCCAAATATCAAAGGAGACTCCATATCCAACTTAAAAGAAACAAGATATTGAATATTTCGCAAAGCAATAAATTTTGCATCATAATTTTGTTCTTTCATATCCTTTGTTAAAGATACAAAATAATCAATTATATCAGATAAAACAGGCGTTTTCTTGCTTAAATCAAACCCATCTACCTTCATGTTGCAACTAATGCGCGGTTGCTTTCCTATGACCTGCACAGCAGTAGTTCCAGAAAGTTTTATATCTCCAAAACTTGCTATAATGTTTTTCAATATCATTTCGATTTGGGTTATTTTTATATCTGCTGATAACACACCAGCCTCAGTAGCAGAAGAATTCTGTGAGTCATTGCCAGATGATAATTTTTTCATCAGTAAACTAACATTATTATGAGCAACATCTATATGGCCAAGAAATAGCGATCTGTTATCATCCCTTGTGAGATCTCCTGAAATTTTAAAACTACCACCCGAAGCTATCTCGCCTGAACAGGAATCTATAACAATATGTCTATCTCCTTTAGTGGTTACTAAAAAATCTATTTTTCTGAGCTCGTCTTGACATAATATAAATTTCTCAAATTCTAGTTTTATAGAACAACCATTACCATCCCTTGGTATTGATATTTCGCCCGCCGCTACAAAATTCTGAGATGAAATTTTGAAATTTTTCAGATCAGTAGAAGATTCAGAATCAACTATATCAAATGTCACTATAGTATTCTTATTATTAAGCATAGGACTAGCTGTTTTCCATAAATCTGGATATGAAGACAATATCATGGATATATTTCCAGCATTTACATTAACAGTTCCGAAACTTGGAGTCTTACCATCCAAATAATTAACTGGAATTTGCAGAGAATTACCCGCAAATAATATGTTTATAAAGCTTATTTTAGGGGCTCTATTTACTATAGACTTTCCATTTAAAGATACAGAAACACTATCTGCTTTTATTCCACCAGGTAACGTCACACCCTTTAATAGAACTCTAGGAATAGGTAATTTGCTTATCTCAACTCCTTCAAATCTATCA
>JAGOJE010000099.1 GCA_017995275.1 Rickettsiaceae bacterium
AGGGAATCATTCTAAATATGCAATGACTGCGCATGTTTTATATGAAGCTATTGACTCAGAATTACCGGCAACATTATCTAAAAGAGTTATAGATTACATAAGGCAGGAAATTGGTTTTACAGGCACATTGATGGGGGATGATATATCTATGAAAGCTCTTAGTGGCAATATAGGAGAACTTGCAGTGGAATCTTTAAGTGCCGGTTGTAATCTTGTTTTACATTGCAATGGTAATATGGAAGAAATGAAGATAATAGCAGAGGCGCTTCATGACTTTTCCTAAGATATCTGTTTATGGAGCCGGTGGTTGGGGAACGGCGATCGCATCCCAGCTAGCTAGAAAAAATGATTCCGTGACTCTTTTTGCTAGGAATAGGAACGTCGTAGATGAAATTTCTAATTATGGAACAAATTCTAGATATTTAGGGCATGACATTATTTTACCTGAAAATATAATACCAACTAATGATTTAGAGCGTGTTTTATCAAGTGATCTTCTAGTAATAGCTGTTCCATCTGTTGCTTTTCCTGAGAGTCTGCGTAACTTAAAGCAGCATGGGTTAAAAAAGGATGTGGTACTATTAGTCGCTACAAAAGGTTTTGCGAGTTCTCCAGCGAGGCTTTTTTCTGAGGATATAGAGGCAAATTTTGCCAATCAATATGCATTTATTTCTGGTCCTAATTTTGCAAGAGAAGTGGCAAGAGGCATGTTAACCCCTGCGACTATTGCATCTAAAGATGAAGGTCTTTCATTGAGAATCAAAAGAGCTATAGAGTCAGAGAATTTTTTAGTTGGAACAACAAGGGATATAGTTACTGTTCAAGTAGCTGGGGCTCTTAAGAATGTGATAGCTATAAAAAGTGGAATATATAATGCAATGGGGCATATGGAAAATGCAAAGGCTGGCTTAATAACTGATGGCCTTGCGGAAATAATGGAATTATCAAAAGTTCTGGGTGGAGATTTTTCTAGCGTGCTTCTTCCTGCAGTGATGGGGGATTTGCTTCTAACATGCTATTCGAATACTTCCCGCAATACAAGATTTGGATATGAAATGACGCTTAGCAAAAATAAAGGTGAGTTTCTGAAGAGTTATAATTTCCTTGTAGAGGGTAGAGATTCTGCAGTTTTAGCTGCCGAAATTGCAAAAAAGTATGGATTAAATTTGAGGATTATATCAGCTGTGGCGAGTTCTTTGGAGGGGTAGTTTGTACTTTTAAAGAATAATTAATGAAAACATTACTTGCCAAAATTGGATTATTGTTATAGCATCCTGCTTACTAAATAAAAAAACCGGAGGTTGGTGTGAAGAAAATTATTTTAATCGGAGCTTTAGCTACGGCTACTTCTTCTGCTTTTGCAAGTTCAGCTATTGCTTCTAATGGTATGGAGCTAAAATTGGGAGGCTTGTTGTATTTTGAGTCTGGAATTAGGGTAAGTCAGTCTAAAGTGCCATCAGATCAGAAAAATGTGTCTGCTAACAGGAAAAAGTTTGCTTTTGATGGAGAGGCTAATTTTTCTGTGACGGCATCTAATAAAGTAAATGATTTCACTTATGGTGCAAGGATTGATGTGAAAACTTCAACTCAGTCAAAATCATCTGCTAGTTATAATGGTTCTCATATCTTTTTAACATCAGATGATTATGGTAAGTTAGAACTTGGTTCTGGTCGTAGCGCTTTTGAGACTATGAGTATGGATGCATTTGATGTTGCAGCAGGATGTGGAAATTGGGATCGTTATGTTGCATCAACAACTGGTGTTCCTGTAGAAACAAATCCAGCCCAGAATTCATCTGGAGAATTTACATATGGAGCTGAAAATCCTAGGAAAATAACATATTATACTCCTAAATTTAGGGATATGGTGCAATTTGGTATATCATACACCCCTGATACATCAAACGTTGGTATTGGCGCAATGAACACAGATTCTACTGCTGGTGATTTGAGGAGGAGTAACTTTGGAAAGACGGCAGATGCTGCTGCTGCTGTTCCTCCTGTTCTTGGTAATGTTCCAGATGTCTATACTCAATATACGGACCAAAGAACTGCAAAAGACCTTATTTCTTACGCTGTTAATTTTAGCCATCACATAGCTGACGATACAGATATTCAGTTATCTATTTCTGGAGAGAGATCTGCTACTACCCAAAACGGGAAGAAGAAAACGAATTTGGATCAAAATGGCGCATATATTAATCAGGCAATTGTAGCAGCTGTACCAGCAGCAGGAGGGGCGGCAGTTCCTGTCAATCCAACTGATGCAAACTCTGTAACTACTTACAAACTATCCAGATATAGTGCGTGGTCTATTGGTACTGTTTTAGATTATGGTAATTTGTCTTTGGGTACTGGTTATACTGAGAAGAAAGGATTCGCTTTTAAGGAAGTAGATGGCACTTGTAACAAAGAGACTTATTACAACGCTGGTATTGCTTATAAAATAGGTGATGCAAAAGTAAGTTTTGTATATTCTATGGAAAAGAAGTCTCGTAATGAAACGGATGGTTATACTTTCGGTACAGAGTATAATTTAGCACCTGGTTTGAAGCCTTATGCTGAATTTACTTACTTTAGAGGAAGTGGTAAAAAACTCGATCTTTATAGAGATAATACAGTATATAGAACCAAAGGAACTATTGCTGTTTTAGGGCTTGTTGTTAAGTTCTAGTTTAGAGCTAACACACTGTCATCCCGGACAGGTGAGCCTAAAGCGAACCGTGGTCCGGGATCCAGCGTTACAATGTGCCACTTCGTGGTTCTTGATTTTCCTGGATTCCTGCTCGGAGGCCGGAATGACATAAACGCACTGTCATCCTCGTGCATGCGGGGATCCAGCGTTACAATGCGCCACTTCGTGGCTCTTTATTTTCTGGATTCCCCTTCCGTCTACGCTAAGTAGGCGACAGGATGCGGCCGGAATGAGAAGGTAGTTGGAATGGATGATAGAGCAAAATGAAAAAAGAAGTTTCCATATTATGCTTCAGGCAGGATCTTAGAATATCCGATAATTTAGCGCTTAATGCTGCTGTATCGAGTGGGGATGTTCTTCCAATTTACGTTTTCGAAGAAGGCTTTCAGAGTGACTCATCCAAAATGGGTGGCGCGAGTAAAGTTTGGCTTCGTCATTCTCTCTCAAAATTAAATGAATCTCTAAATGGTAATTTAAATATATATCATGGTAAGGTCTGTGAAGTAATTGAAAGGCTAATAAAAACCTATGATGTAAAAAATATTTTTTTAAATAAATGCTATGAACCTTGGCATTTAGATCAAGAAAAAACTCTATCGGATTTTTGCAAAGAGGCTGGCATAAATTATGAGATTTCAAATAGCAACTATTTGTGGGATGTTGATGAAATTTTGAAGGATGATGGAAGCCATTATAAAATATTCACAGCTTATAAGAACAAAGCATATTCGGTTCCTGTGAGAGCAAAAGCGGATTGTCCAAAAAGTTCTGTATTTATAAAAGATGATACAAATAAAATTACAATTTCCGACTTGAATCTCATACCTAAAATCAATTGGTATAAATCCATTGAAAAGTCTTGGGAAGTTGGTGAGGCTGCAGCTAGTAAGAAACTAGATTTTTTCATACAGAACAACCTTTCTGGATATAAGGAAAATAGGGATTATCCAGCAAAAGATGTTACATCAAAATTATCTCCGCATTTACATTTTGGGGAAATTTCTCCAATAACTATTTGGCATGCTATAAATCATTGGGGGCGTCTGAGTGCGCCGCACATTGATGTTGAGCATTTTCTGAGTGAGCTAATTTGGAGGGAGTTTTCTTGCTATTTGCTACACCACTTCAAAAATTTATATAGAGATAATTTCAATAATAAATTTAATGCATTTGCATGGGAGGATAACCCAGTTTTATTAAAAGCTTGGCAGAGTGGAAATACTGGCTATCCGATTATAGATGCCGGCATGAGGGAGCTATGGCAAACTGGCTATATGCATAACAGAGTTCGTATGGTTGTAGCTTCATTTCTCGTAAAAAACCTAAATATTCATTGGCATTATGGTTGTGATTGGTTTTGGGATTGTCTGGTTGATGCTGATCTTGCAAATAATAGCGCGAGTTGGCAATGGGTTGCTGGTAGTGGTGTTGATGCTGCGCCTTACTTTAGAATATTCAGCCCTATCACTCAAGGTGAGAAATTCGATGGTGCTGGGGAATATACCAGAAGATTTGTTCCAGAATTAAAAGCCATACCTGATAAATATCTTTTTAAGCCATGGGATGCTCCTTTGGAAGTCATTAAAAGGGCAGGGGTGGAGCTTGGAAAAACCTACCCAAAACCAATTGTAGATTTTAGTGAATCAAGAAAAAGAGCTTTGGCGCTTTATAAAAATATATCACTTACAACAGGAATTTGATATGAATACAAAGGCCGATGTGTCCTTCAAGTAGAGGTGGCCTAAAACAAGCTATGTCATTCCTGCGCCCTCTTATCTCACCCCGTGTATAGCTTTAGTAACTACTTTCTAACGTCTTGTCTTCACTGTTGTGTCTCATATCTCCTCCGTTGACTTCGTGTCTTAATTATATACATTTTGTCAACGAATTAGTTGACCTTTACAC
>JAGOJE010000100.1 GCA_017995275.1 Rickettsiaceae bacterium
TCTTCAGAGCCCAGAAATCCACATGGCAAGACAGATCAGCTTTCCCTATTGAGTCCAGAACATTGTGAAATTTATGATTTTTTATTGCCTGTAATGTGGAGTTATAATGAGCCACTTCGTGGCTCTTTGTTATGCCTGGATTCCTGCCTTCGCAGGAATGACAACAACGACAAACAATGTCATCCAAGGCAAGCAAGCCTGCGAGCCGTGATCCGGGATCCAGATGATAATGCGCAACTTCGTGGCACTTTGTTACGCCTGGATTCCTGCATTCGCAGGAATGACAACAACAAACACTGTCATAACCGTAATCCACTATAATGGCTGCACCTGAATTTTGTGAAATATGCTCGGAGATTTTCTTTGCTATTTCCAGAGATAATGGAGATTCTTCAAATATAATGGGGTGGGTATCTTGATTCTCATAGCAAAAATTGAGTTTTCCATCTTCTGAAAATTTTACTCTAACTTCCTTCCAAGCTCTATTGTTATGAATATATTGTTTCACTGGCAGTGCATCAAAGAACTCATTAGCAATAATTATAGTTGGTATATTCGGAAGGTTGTCTAGAGACTTTATCCATTCTTTGCTCAGATTATATTCTGCAATAGTATGTTTTTGGATTTCTATTAAATGATCGCTGAATTCTAAAAATTTTATTTGAGCAGATGAATGAAATCCATCTAAATTTTTTGTTGCGCGTAATATATCGCGCATTAAGGTTCCTCTTCCAGGGCCTAGTTCTAGAATAGCTACGGGATTTGGAAAACCTAATTTTTCCCATTGCATAAATGCCCATATTCCTATCATTTCCCCAAACATTTGAGAAATCTCGGGAGATGTAGTAAAATCGCCATCGCTCCCTATGGAAATAGGAGAGTTGTAGTAATAGTGATTTGAAATGGACATTAGCTTATCAACAGTGATATAGCCATTTTCTTTGATGATCCTGAAGATTAGTTCTTCTGCTGGGTTTTTGCTTTCCATATCAACGCCATTCCAGCCAATATCATAGGAACCGATAGTATTTGCCCCATGGTGACTGAGTTAAATAAGAAGCCAATTTGCACATCAGGTTCCCGGAAATATTCAGCAAAAATACGAAATATCCCGTAGAAAACAATAAATATTCCGGAATTAAACCCTGGTTTTTTAAGATTATTTCTACTTAAGAACATTATGATAAATAAGCATATTCCTTCAAGAACAGCTTCATATAACTGACTGGGATGACGCGGCATGCCATCGCTTCCAGGAAATACAAAAGCTATAGGTAGATCCGTTACTCTGCCATATAGTTCTGCATTTATAAAATTAGCGATTCTTCCAAGAAATAATCCGATAGGAGTTCCCATAGCAGCAAGATCTAGAATTTTAAGAAATTGGATCTTGTTGTTTCTGGCGAATAAATAAATGGCTAATATCATTCCAATTAACCCGCCATGAAAAGACATCCCCCCCATGTAGATTTTTAATATCTCAATAGGGTGAGTTAGGTATTTTACAGAGTCATATATGAGAACATATCCTATTCTTCCACCTAAAATTATTCCAAAAACAGAGTAGGTTATAAAATCTTCCCATTGTTTGTTAGAAATTTCCGTTCCATATTTTTTTGCCATTTTTGATGCGTAAAATATTCCTAGCAATATTCCAGCAACATAGGCTAGAGAATAAAAAGAAATAGCAAGTGGTAGAAATGGTATTTTCAGAATTACTGGATCTATGTTAGGGAAAGTTAGATGTTTCATCATGCTGCATCCGTGTTATATCCGGTTACTCCAAATTCCTGAAATACTTTCTTCAGAGCATTAACCAACTGAGCTATCATTTGATCATTATGGAATGGAGTAGGAGTTATGCGTAACCTTTCAGTTCCGCGCAGAACTGTTGGGAAATTTATATGTTGTACATATATTCCATGCTCAAGGAGTAGTTTTGAAGAAATAGCTCCTGCTTTTTTGGCATCTCCTATGATTATAGGTATTATATGACTTTCGTTTTTCTCATAAGGAATGCCAGCTGCTAAAAAAGCTTGCTTTACTGCAGCTACTCGATTTTGATGAGCCTCCCTTTCTGCTTGGGATTGCATTAGGTGTTTTATACTAGCATTTGCAGCAGCTGTTATAGACGGTGGTAGGGAGGTTGTAAAAATAAAACCGGAAGCACTTAGGCGTACTGCGTCAATTAAATTTGTTTTCCCTGCTATATAGCCACCAATTACTCCAAATGCTTTACCAAGAGTTCCTTGTATTATATCTATCCTAGAAGATACGCCATCTTCCTCAGCCATACCAGCACCGGTTTTACCATAAAGCCCTACAGTATGTACTTCGTCTATATAAGTTAGCGCCCCAAATTCTTTTGCAAGATCGCATATTTCCGCTATCGGAGCTTTTGTTCCACTCATGGAATATACAGATTCAAAGATTATCACTTTTGGTCTGTTTATATCAACTTTTTCAAGAAGGTTGCGTAAGTGACTTATATCATTATGAGAATATATGTGCTTTTCTTTCTTCGAGTTACTTATTCCAGATATTATAGATGCGTGGTTATCTGAATCCGAAAAAAACACAACATCTGGCATTATTTTAGATAGTGCTACTATGCTTGAGTCGTTCGCTACAAAGCCAGATGTAAACACGAGAGCTTTTTCTTTATTGTGAAGGGTTGATATAGTGTCTTCAAGTTCGGTTATAAAGCCATTATTCCCGCCTATATTACGAGTTCCACCAGAACCAGTGCCTGAGTGTTTTATCGCCTCTATCGCCGCAGATAATACAGCTTCATGACGGCTCATGCCTAAATAATCGTTTATGCACCACATTACAACTTTTGATGACGTTGGTATATGAGTTGCAAATGGGAAATTTCCAGCCTCGCGTATTACGCACGCAAATTCCCTATACCTTCCCTCTCTGTGGATTTGGCTTATATGAGAGTCAAAAATCGATTGATAATCCACCATTCTTTGTAATCTGTTAGTTGTATATAATGAGTCCTTCGGACTGGTTTATTAAACCCGGACCCCGGCTCTGCGGCCGGGGTGAAAATGGCGGCGGCACTATACGGTCATCCCGGACTGGCAAGCCAAAGCGAGCCTTGATCCGGGATCCAGCATAATAACACGCCACTTTGTGGCTCTCTTTTTACCCCTAGATTCCTGCCTGCGCCTATTTTTATAGCTAGCTAAGAAAATAGACACCTCAAACAAGTACGAATCTACCGCATTCTATATAGTTTAATGGGATTTTCAAGTTGAATGTTATTTACCTATATGGCCCATTTTATTTCGATGTTGTATTTTCACCTATTTGTTTTTATCAAGAAAATTCTAGCATATAAGAATGCAAAAGATGATGCCATTATCCACCACGTTTGCCACATGCCGAATGATATCATTGATACAAAGAAATAACTAATGAAGCAGGAAAGAACAGTTGCTGATAATGCTGTGTTCCCAGAGTTTTTAATAGCAAATTTTAATATGCTATCTATAAATAGCACAAATAACAAAAGTCCAACAAGTCCCGTTTCTAAAAGAATTTGTAAGGAATTATTATGTGGGTGTAGCGGTAGTAAATTCCATTCATATTGTCCATAATTTACAACGTCATATTTAGATGCTATATGCTTTGAAGAGCCAAATCCATGGCCTAAAAATGGTTGTAATACTGCTTTTTTAGCTGCGAAATTCCAAATGAATAACCTATGTTTTGCAGAATCTGGCATGTTGTTTCCAGATGATAAATCATGAGGATTTTGGTAAAAAGAAAATACAGGCATTGCTAAAATAGAAAAAGCTACACATATACGCACTACCCCAGCAAGTTTCATTTTGCTGAAATATAGAAAAGCCCAAGATGCCCCAGCTAGAACATAAGCAACTGTTCCAGCTAAGCTGTCGGACATTGCGAGCATCACTAATATAATTATATAAATAAGTAGTGGAATGGATTTATATTCATGTTTAATTAATGTACCTATCACAAGCCATGAAATTATTGACAAAAACACGCAGCCCCTATCTAACCCAGATAATACAAAGACACTATCTTTGCCATGCTGCATGTTCCTGAATGACATAGAAAATAGACCATTTGTATAATATTCAATCATGAAAATTATCACAGAGCCAAAAAGGCCTATCATTAATGGCCTCCACAATAAGGACTCTAGCTCTTTTTTGTCGTCATTAGTTAATGAATGAATTATTGTAGATACTACTGAAATTGCTATAACAAGGGGTATACAAGCCTTTAATCCTGATGTAACATCTGGAGACCAAAAACAAGATGCAAAAAACCATCCTAGCATTATTGCAGTAGGAAGATTAATCCTAAATTGTAGTTTTTTTCTGAATTTTATAACTATCAGGCATAAGAAAATTGCTATGCTATAGGCGAGGGACAATCCACCAAGCACCCCAATCATAGGCATTATTATTAGTATTATATGTATCAGGTTAGTCATATTATTGCACCCTTTTTCCCATACATTCTACAGCAAAAAATTCATAAACTGGATGCTCCAGGCTCGATAAAGCAGCTTGTGACGAAATAATCCATCCATGGAATATGTTTTTTCCAT
>JAGOJE010000101.1 GCA_017995275.1 Rickettsiaceae bacterium
GTTAAGTCTGATAATTCTAAAAATGCGATAAAAACGCTGCTTAACTACAACATATATCATCAAAAAAAATCATAAAAGTTGAAATAATATTGACGTGTTACTTATTTAGAGATAGCGTCTCTTTATCATAAAGATTTTAGGTCGTATGAAGAAGTTTACTATCAATTGTGATTTTGGTGGGCAGATAGCTCCATTTACAGTATATGTTGGACAACCAGAGCCTGGTCATCATCCACTTCATTTCCAGGCAGATTGGTTATCTAAGGAAAGAGGAGGGACAATTCCATCCCAAGTAATGGATGCTCTTTCTAAACTGAAGGATCTTGCTGAAAAAAATGGTGTTTCCTTTGAAGAGCTTTGTGTATATTCTCTTGGAGCTGCTCAACAGGAAGCTGAGAGTGAAGAAGTTTCTGATGAGGATAATGAATCTGAATCTACAGAAAATGATGGTGAAAGCGTTAGCGACACAGACACCGATGATCAACTCCAAGCAGATGAGTCTGCATTTGATGAAGATAGTGATGATATTTCTTCTGATATCATAGAAGAGGAAGGTGAAGAATCTGACCTCGAGCCAGAAGAAAAAGCAAAAAAAACTAAGAAGAAGAAGAAAAAAGATAGCGATTCTTCTGATGCCGAAAGCTAAGACTAATACTTAATCAAAGGGCGGAATTCATCAATAACTGCATTATATAATTTGCGTTTGAATGGGATTATTATATCGTGTAGCTCATCTAATTCAGCCCATCTCCAATCAACAAATTCTGGATGGCTTGTGTTTATATTGATGTCTGCATCAGTGCCAAGGAATTTTATAAGAAACCATTTCTGACTCTGACCTTTATAAGACCCTCCCCATAATTTGGGAATGAGGAATTTGGGAATGTCATATCTATACCAATTCTTACTTTCAGCTATTATTGTTCCATTATCCGAACCTATCTCTTCAAGCATTTCCCTAAGTGCGGCTTTGCTTGGTGTTTCGCCCATGTCTATACCACCTTGAGGCATTTGCCATGCCTGCAATTTGGCCTCAACCCTTTTGCCTAAGAAGATTTGATTCCTATCATTAAGGATCATCATTCCAACGCCGGGCCTATAAGGTAGGACTCTAATAGGTGTTTTCTTTTTTTTATTTTCCATGAGTCCGCTGTTATTTGTAATTGCTATTTATGGACAATCCAATTATCAAATCGTAAGCTTTCGAATATTGATAATCCTCCTTATACATATCTGACACTACTTGTTGAGTTTTTTCTTTATCCTTTTCTTTATCTGATTTGTCGTTTTTCAGATAGTTCTTTAAAGAAGCTTCGGAGAATTTCTTTCCTTCATCTTTTTTAGGATATTCAATTTTTGCCTGTTCTACTTGTACATCAGGAGTTATGCCCTCTGCCTGTATGGATCTTCCATCTGGTGTATAATATTTTGCAGTGGTTAGTTTCATACCGGTGCGATTTCCTAGCTCCATAAGTGTTTGTACTGAACCTTTACCAAAAGATTTAGTGCCAAGGATAATTGCTCTTTTATGATCTTGCAACGCTCCAGCGACTATCTCTGAAGCGGATGCTGATCCGGAATTTATAATCACTACTACAGGAACCTTAGGAGCCTTTGAGGTGAATTTATTTGCAGAAAAGCTTACAGAATCTTTTGCCTCTCTTCCCCTAGTGCTCACTATTATTCCATGATCTAGGAAAAAATCACTTACTTCTGTGGCTTGTTTTAGAAGTCCACCAGGGTTGTTCCTTAAATCTAGAATTATACCTTTTATAGGATTTTTAGCCGCTGCTATTATATCAGCCATAGCTTTTTTTAACTCAGATGTTGTGTGTTCGTTGAATGTAACTATTCTTATATATGCTACATCACCATCTAATTTGGATTTTATTGCCTTTATTTTTACTATTTCTCTTGTCAGCTCAAGATCTCTGGCTTTGTTATCGCCTTCAGTTAAAACGCTTAATTTTACTTTGGTTCCTGGGGCTCCACGCATTGTTTTTACGGATTTAGAGAATCCTAAATTGCTTACCATGTCATCATTTATTCCTATTATATAATCACCAGCCTTGATGCCGGCTTTATATGCAGGAAGGTCATCTATCGGAGATACCACTTTAATAGCGCCAGATTCATATAGAATTTCCACCCCAATCCCGCCGAATTCACCTTTAGTAGATTGAACGAGATCTTCAAATTCTTCACTTGTAAAATATGATGAGTGAGGGTCAAGTGATGATAACATACCACTCAATGCTGCATCTAGCATCTTTTCTTTATCTGGCTGCTCCACATATTCATTAGAAACTTTTTCAAAAACATATTGGAATTTTTTGTAATATTCTTCGTTAGTTTTAGCTGATGCCGCAGCATCAATTGAAGTTGCTAGTAGCAGGATTCCTAATAAATTTCTTTTGAAGATATTCATCATGTTATTTTCCGATTTTTCTATTTATAAGTCTAGATTATCCACCATTTCACGCATTTTTGTCAAGGATTGAGTCTGTATAAATTGAAACCTTTTTTCTGGCTTCTTGCCCATAAGGTCTTCAACTATCTGATCTACAGCCTCAAAATCTTCTATCGTTACTTTGATTAAAATTCTGTTTTTGGGGTTCATAGTGGTTTCTTTTAACTGTGCTGCAGTCATCTCTCCTAATCCTTTAAAGCGTCCGATCTCTATTTTAGCTTTGCTTTTTTTGGATATTTCCTTAATTACAGAATCCTTTTGGGAATCATCAGATGCATAATATGTTTTATCTCCTTGTGTGATTCTGTAAAGTGGTGGTTGTGCTATGTAGAGATGTCCGTTTTCTACAAGTTTTTTCATTCTAACGTAGAAAAATGTCATGAGTAGAGATGCTATATGCGCGCCATCAACGTCAGCATCTGTCATTATTACGATTTTCTCATATCGTAGGTTTTCTTCTTTGTAATGATGCATCGATCCACAAGCAAGAGCAATTTCTATATCTTTGATTGCTTGGTTTTGATTTATTTTATCAGCTCCAGAACTTGCGACATTTAGAATTTTTCCCCTTATAGGCAATATAGCCTGGGTTTCCCTATCTCTAGCCTGCTTTGCTGAGCCTCCTGCAGAATCCCCCTCAACTATGAAAAGCTCTGTTCCATGAGGAACGTCCCTTGTACAATCGGCTAGTTTCCCTGGAAGGCGAAGCTTTTGTACCGGCGACTTACGGCTGATAGTTTTTTCTGATTTTCTATTCATCCGCTCTTCTGCTATAGAAATCAGATATTCTATTAATTTTGTAGAGCCAGTTTTGTCGCCACTAAGCCAATGGTCTAAATGGTCTTTCATAGCGTTTTCTACTATTTTGCTAACGCCAGCGGATACGAGCTTTTCTTTCGTTTGCCCTTGGAACAAAGGATTTGTTACGAATATTGAAAGGACAATGCATGCTCCGTATAATATGTCTTCTATAGTTATATTGGCTGCTTTTTTATTGGATGTCATTTCCCCATAGGATTTTATACATCTAAGAAGAGCTGCGCGTAAGCCTTGTTCGTGTGTGCCACCAAGAGGGGTAGGGATGGTATTACAATATGATTGTAGGAACCCTTCTTCTTCTCCCCAGCTTATTGCCCATTCTACTTTTTCACCGGAATCTAGTTTTACTTCACCTTCGAATATGGATCCTGTAACTGATTCATCTATAGAAAGTTTAGAAGCCAAGTAGTCTGTAAGGCCATGTTCAAAATGTAAGGTAGCAGTTTCTGGAACTGAGCCATCAGATGGTAAAATAGACGGCGGGCAATTCCATTTTATTTCTATTCCTCTGTGAAGATACGCCTTCGATTTTGCAAGGTCATATACGCGTTTGGCTTTCAGTTTCGTATTTTGTCCAAATATTTCATAATCCGGAAGGAAAGTGATGGATGTTCCCTTTCTTCCGTTTATTGCCCCAACTTCTTGTAACGTTGTTTCTGCGCGACCTCTTTTATACTCTTGTCTGTATAATTTTTTATCGCGCACTACTTCTACTAGTAATAATTCAGATAAGGCGTTAACAACGGACACTCCGACTCCGTGAAGTCCACCAGCTGTTTTGTAGGACTTATTTGAGAATTTTCCTCCAGAGTGTAATGTTGTTAGAATTACTTCTAAAGCGGATTTATCAGGGAATTTTGGATGTGGGTCAATAGGTATACCTCGACCGTTGTCCTCTATCGTTATGCGACCATCTTCATGCATAGTAATGGTGATTCTGCTAGCATAGCCTGCAACTGCTTCATCCATACAATTATCAAGTACTTCAGAAACGAGATGATGCATTGCAATTTCATCAACCCCTCCTACATACATTCCAGGTCTGTGTCTTACTGGCTCTAGCCCTTCTAACACCTCAATATCATGAGCTGTATAGCTTGATTCTTCTTTGATACTTCTTTTTACGCTAAATAAACCTGTCATTGTGCCTTTCTTACAAAATCCTATCAGTGGGATACATTAAAATATATATCACTAAAAAGCAAGTTTAAAGGAAGGTTGCACCTCTTTTCATGGACAAAACTATGTCATAGGGGTACCATTATAATAGCGAGGAGTTTAATTTGAGAGAGA
>JAGOJE010000102.1 GCA_017995275.1 Rickettsiaceae bacterium
ATACATTTCCATTAATTGGCAACCCAATATTAACAAAATAACTCAATATTTTTTTTGCACTCTCATAACTCCCCGACTCAAAAAGATTGCATACAGTCTCAATTACAACGCGCGCTCCACTGTACCTTCCACCGAGAATTTGAAAGTCTTTAATATCAACATCTAATATATTAAGCACACTCCTGATATATTGCTCACCGACTTCACCTCCTTTATTTATCAATGCTGCTATTGCAGTTCCTTTTAATATTGCTTGGGCATTTTCGTTTTTTCTACAATCTATATATTGCTTAGCCAAAGTAAAACTTCCAATTTTAGCACAGATTGCTATTGTCTCCTTTGCGCGTAAATTATCAGGCCGCTGCTCATTTGGACCCAATATTTCTTCAAGCGCTTTTATTACATTTTTATCTAATTTGTCATGATGTGACTCTTCATATTTCGCAAATATAGATATCACCGTGTGCATAATAGGAGAAGTTATAGGAAAATCATTTTTCATTTCTAAATCATTTTCCATTTTTGAATCCATTGCCATTTCTAAATCCATTACCGTTTTTAAAGTTATAGCAAAATCGTCAATTCTCATAAATTCTAATATCTTTTCATTTTCTAGAATATCCGGTGAAACCGACACTTTATTGTATAAGCTTTCAATAAAAGCCATATGATATTGAAAAACTTTAGTTCCATATGTATTTGTAAATTTTTCTCGTTCACTCTCTAATCCATACATTAATTGAGACATCCTTAAGCAATTTACAGCCAAATCATATGGATTAAGCGAACTATTAATAGTTTTAAGGATATTTTTTAGTTCGGCAATATTTTGTTTGTTTCGGTTTCCACTAGCAGCAACCTTGGTTTTTTGGGGCATTTTATTAAATCTCCATTAAAAAAGATTGATCTTTATATCGCAAGCATCACAAAAAGTCAATAGGATATTTAACGAATAACAAAAATAGGAATAAAATTCTTAATTTTGATACTATTGCCAGAACTATATATATATGTTAATATAAACGTCATTTAAAAGCACCCAAAGCAAATGAACATATATAAACGTTATATCATTTCAAATGTAGCAAGTCAGTTTGGCGCTGTTCTTGCTACTATAACTGCCTTAGTATGGCTCTCACAAGTAATGAAAATGCTTTCACTATTAGATAAAGGAATAAAGTTCCTAGATTTTATCTATATAACTATATTACTTCTCCCTTCCCTATTATTCCCTATATTACCTTTTGCAATTACAGTTGGCGCCATTATTACTTACAGAAGACTAACTTATGACAGAGAAATTATTGTTCTAAGTAATAGTGGGATCAACCACTGGGGACTAATGAAACCGGCTCTTGTAGTGGCAGCTGTTGCTACCATTCTTTCATATTCTATATCACTATATCTTCTTCCAAAATCTACAATGATTTTGAAATCTAAAATGAGTTATATGAGAGAAAATTATGCATCAAGCTTAGTTCTAGAAAAAACATTCACGAATATAGCAAAAGGCGTTGTACTATATATAGATGAAAAAAAATCCGACGGCACATATATGAATATCGTAATTTTTGACGATAGGAACAACAAATCAGTGATCTTCGCAAACAATGGGCATGTATCTTTCTCTTCAGGATCGCCATCGTTAGAATTAAATCACGGTCTAAGACAAGAAATAGATAAAAGAGGACACCTCAATGAAATGGGATTTGAATCTTTATCAATCTCTCTTGCCAATAACAAAAACGAAGAAAATCTGATAAAACAGACAGATTATTACAAAAATAAAGATCTAAATGAATATTATATAAATGAGCTTATTTTCCCTCATGAATCATTAAGTCCAAGTAGAAAAATGAAAATGCTAGCTGAAGCTCACCAAAGGATTCTATGGCCACTCTACTCGATAACTATGACATTCCTTGCATTAAGCATATTCATGCAAAAACCTTACAGTAGAAGAGAAAGTAACGACATCATATGGAAAACCACAGCCGTCCTTACAGGGTTTGTAATAATACATTTCGTGTTTTTCAACATCGCATCTAAAGAACCAATATTTGCGATATTTTGCTATATTAATATTGTACTATCGGTTATTTTGGGATATCTTCTAACTATAAGAACAATAGGAAAAAAATATCTATTCAGTACGTTTGCGAAAATAGCGAGACTTTCACCCCGGGCAGGTGAGTGAAAGCGAGCCGCGAGCCGGGGTCCAGCATTATAATCCAGCAACTTGTTGCTCTTTATAATAATGAGTCCTTAAGACTGGTTTTTTAATCCTGGATTCCTGCTCTAGGGCCGGAATGACAAGGGAGGTTTTTAGGCCACCCTTGTGAATAGATACGGAAAAAACAAAAAATTAATATTCATGGAGTCATTAAAATGGGACTTAGTATTAGCCATCTAATAGTCATTTTGCTTATAGTATTAGTAGTTTTCGGGGCTGGAAAATTACCACAAGTCATGGCAGACCTAGGAAAAGGCCTTCGGGCATTTAAAGATGCAATGAAGAAAGAAGAAAATGACGAAAATAGCACAAAGTTAAAATAACTTTTTCTCCAGAAATCAGTCTCTAGCTAAAACGCTAGGACGATGAGCGCCTCCCTTTTTGGCTATTTTTTGCAGACCTAGTTTTCCTTTGCTGTTACCTAGCCTTGTAGCAGAAGTTGCCAGAAGCTTTTTGATGTGTTTGTTATCTACATCACCTTCAATAACACCTTCAAGCCTAGCCCCGAAAGAATGAAGATCTTTTGTAAGCTCTTTAAGATCATCTTTTTTAGAATACTCTCTTAGCAAAGCTATGTGGTTTTCTACTCGAGCTACCTTAGTCGAAAAATTTTCCTTGTGATCATGAGATTTTAAAGAATCGAGCTCCGCCTTAACAGCCTCAATCACTTCTTTTATATTATGTGAAGCTAACATCTTATGAATTATATCTTCTTTGCTCTCATATAATACTACAGGATCAAGATCCGCTAGCGGAGAAAGGTGTTTTTTTACATATTCTTCAGGAGTAATCTCATGTTTTGCTTTTTTCTTATTACCACTTAGCTCCCCCTTCACTCTTTGAAAAAAATCCTTATGATGAAGTAGTTTTTTACCAATCAAACTAATCACTTCATCCATTAATTTTCTTTCTACTCTTTCAAGCTTTGCTCGCGCCTCGAGCCCATCTAATGTATCTTGTACTGTCATGTCACTTTCCATATTGAGTACTTAAGTATCAGTATAAACTGATTCAGAATTATAAACAATAAAATAAAGTGCAGATTGAAGAAGTAAGACATAAAATAATGATTTTTTGCATTATTTATGCATCAGTTACGAAGGAAGCATCACCTATAGGTTCTAGAGCAGAAGACTCTATAGATTTAAAGTATACTGGCTCTTTCATTGCTATATAATTCATTACATCCTTAAAGAATATAGGATCCTTTAGAGGGTTATTATGATGATTATTCTTATACAACTCGAAGAAGTCATCAATTTCTTCCTTCGAAGACTTAGAGTCCACAAATTTATTAGCAATTATCACCTTAAGCATATATTCATCATCATTAGTAAGACGTATATATTCAGGCTCTGGCTTGAAAGCCTTTTGACACCATAAAGCTGATTGATAATGAGTCTCTATGTTAGTAAGCAACATCATCTCATAAGTAGCAGATTCGGAACCGTCACAACTATCAATAGTACAGCCATGCTCTATAAATATTTTGACAACATTATGATGACCAGCAAGATAAGAACTCACCAAAGGGGAATGCCCACCTGGAAAAGGTAATTGCATATTAGCGCCATGCCTTATTAACAATTCAACTATTTCTGCATTTCCAGACAAAGCAGCTGCTGCCAAAGCTGTAACACCTTCATGATTTGTAGCATTTACATCAGCGCCTTGGTATAACATATTAATACATGATTCCATATGATTATGCGCAGCAGCCTTAAATAAATTATCATCCAATGACTCTTTATCAGATAAAGCATCTCCTCTCATTTCGCTATTATCTCAGCAACTTTAGAAAGCAAATCCAGCCCCTCCTTTAAAGGTCTTTGAAAACTGTTACGACCGATTATGGAACCACTACCCCCGCCTCTAATTATAGCAGAAATTTCATTAAGAACCTCTTCGTCAGTCTTAGCAACACCACCAGAAAATAAAACAAGACGCTTACCATTGAAACAACATTTCATAACATGACGAACTCTAGATTCTAATGTTGATATATCTATTTTTTCTGATTCGTAAATCTTCTTAGACTCTTCTTGTTCAACAAAACTGCTAGGTGGCTTTACTTTAATTATATGGGCACCAAGCTGCGCAGCAATATGCGCAGCATATGCACATACATCAACAGCACTCTCACCATCTTTCGACAAATCTCCACCCCTAGGATATGACCAAATAACAACCACCAATCCCTTAGCTTTTGCTTCAGCAATTACATCCCTCGCCTCCTCTACCATATCAGCAAATTTACTGGAACCTGGATAAATTGTAATTCCAACAGCAGAACAACCAAGCCTTAAAGC
>JAGOJE010000103.1 GCA_017995275.1 Rickettsiaceae bacterium
CTGTAGTGGCATTAATAAATTTTACCTTATCTAGGCTTCATGGAGAGTATATACTACCATTTGCAGCATTATTTTTGATGCTGAGTATTATTTCGTTTATGAGTTTTAAAGCTATAGAAGATGAAGTCGGCGTTTAAGAGTGGAGTTCTTTTTATTATTTAAGTTTAATTCTCTAGAGAAGGAATTCTTGTGCTATTATAATTTCTTATATATAATTATCATTAGTTTTAGATGAAAAAGTTTTAGGAGAATTATAATGTCATCAGAATCAATCGCTGCAGGTGCGGCTGTGGCAGTTGCTGCAACACATTCAGATATGTCAATTTTTGGGCTTATAGCATCGGCGGACATAATATGTAAGCTTGTTATGCTTGCACTAGTTGCCGCATCTGTATGGTCTTGGACGATAATCATAAATAAATATAAGCAATTTAAAATAGTCAAATCTAAAATGGCTAATTTTGAGGGGGTTTTCTGGTCTGGTCAGCCTCTTGACGGTTTGTATGATAGGGTAAAAAGGTCTGTGGATAATCCTTTGTCAGCGGCATTTGTTGCTGCGATGAATGAGTGTAAAAGGAACGATTCGCATTCTTCTACAAATTCGGCCTTAAAAATAGGGCTTAAAGAACGTATAATGCAATCTATGAATCTTGTTAGAAATAGAGAAACTGAGCAACTAGAAGAAAATCTTGGATTTCTTGCTACTGTTGGTTCTGCTGGTCCTTTTGTTGGGCTTTTTGGAACTGTTTGGGGAATAATGAACAGCTTTCAGTCTATTGCGCTTTCTAAAAACACAAGCTTGGCCGTTGTGGCGCCAGGTATTGCCGAAGCTCTTTTAGCGACTGCGATAGGGTTAGTGGCTGCTATACCAGCTGTGATATGCTATAATTTCCTTGCTGCTCAAGTATCTACAATAGGAAGTAAATTAGATGATTTTATTGGTGAGCTTTACACTATTCTTGCCCGCGCGATAGATGAGGAGAAATTATAGATGGCAATGTTGCAACAACAATCAAAAGGAAAAAAGCGACTAATTAGCGAGATTAATGTTACTCCGCTTGTGGATGTGATGTTGGTTCTGCTCATTATTTTTATGATAACTTCTCCTATGCTTGTTGCGGGAATAAATGTAGATTTGCCGCAGACTTCTTCAAACCCTATAGCTGGGCAGGATGAGCCACTTACAATAACGGTCGATAAAAATGGCGTGGTATATATAGTTGAAACTCAGGTTGATAGAAGGGAGCTAGCGACTAAGTTAATTGCTATAACAGGAGAAAAAAAGGATACTCGAATTTTTGTTCGTGGGGATAAAAATGCTTCATATGGGGAAATAATAGATGTTGTATCTGAAATAAACGCGGCTGGGTTTACAAAAGTCGCACTCATCACAGAAATAAAATATAATGAAAAACGCTGATTTTAAATCATCATTTATAACTTCGGTAATAGCGCATATAGTAGCTATATTTCTACTATATTTTGGTGTGCCATCCTTATGGAAAAAATTTCCTGAAGATCAGGTCATGACTTTTGAAATGCTTCCGATATCTAGCGTCACAAATATAAAAACGCAGAAAGCTCAAAAAGATAAGGCTGTTGATTCAGAAAATGCAAAAGAGGTAAAAAGTTCACAGCCAGAAGAGGTGAAGGAGGAAAAGTCGCCGGAAAAGCCAGAGCCTAAAACTCCAGAAATTCAACATCCCGATCAACCAAAGGAAGATCTAAAGCCAAAGGAGCCTGAGAAAAAAGAGCCCAAACCCGCCGAGACAAAGCCTCAGCCTAAGCCAAAGGAGGAAGTGAAAAAGAAACCATCTCCGAAAAAAAAGGAGGTGAATCTTGATTCTTTGCTTAAGACTTTAGAAAAAGCTTCGGAAGGAACTGAGGCTAAGTCTAAAAAAGAAGCCAGATCTGATAGGAATGATGTAGAGCATGATTCCAAAGGTCCTTATAATGAGGGCAATCCTTTGTCTATAAGCGAGCAGCATGCAATAAAGCAGCAGATAGAGCGTCATTGGAATGTTCCAATAGGAGCAAAAAATGCTAGTGATGTTAAGATAACTTTATATATAGCGTTAAAACCAACGGGCGAAGTAATGCAGGCAAAATTGCTTGAAAAACGCTGTCCTGGTGTTGATGCTATAACATGTGATGCCGCTGCAGACAGCGCTCTTAGGGCCGTTTATTCAGCGAGCCCCTTTGAAAATTTAGACCCATCTAGATATAATGCTTGGAAGGAATTCAATATGGAATTCGATCCAAGTAATATATGATTTAAACCTTTTTAGAAACGCGTTCACGACTAAGAACTAGAAGCGAAGCCGCAGTTGTCGTCAGGGGTTGAGTTTTATAAAGACTTAGAACTGTTCGGCTACTTCCATTTTTGTTATAATGCCAATGTGATTAATATCATGATGATCTAAGAGGGGTTCGTGGTCCGTTGTTAGATCTAGTAAGTTTTTGAGGAATTTATAGTTATTAGAATTGTTTTTGGTGTCCAAAAAATTAAGAACTTCAAAGGTGAAATATAAATTTGACGTATTATTGAATGCTTCAGTGATAATTTCGATGGCTTTCTTACCATTGGCGTGATGTCCGTTGCATAACCTTATCAATATGGGAGTTTTAGAATGCTCATTTGAAAATTCAATAATCTCTTTTTGAATTTCTTCTCCAGTGTTTGCGTCCTTACAGCGTGCTGCAAGAGTTTCTGCTATTTTTATATTGTTGTTTCCTTCTTCGCAAAGTTTAGAAAGAAGTTGCTTCGTTGGAAGGTCTTCAAAATCAACTTCTTCGCTAGACATGCTGTTTTGGTCTTCATGATCCGTATTTCCATCCTCGGTTGTTGCGTCGCTTAAAATTTCAAGGATATAATTCAAATCTTCTTGGGTTATTCCTTCACTTGTTGCGTCGCTTAAAATTTCAAGGATATAATTGGCTTCTTCTTCGCTGAGTAGTGGAGATTCTTCTTTTTGTTTAAGTGTTTGGAGTTCCATAGAATATGATTCTTGGTCGCTACAAATTCCAAAATTTAGATTACTTCCTGGGATTTTGTTAAAATCTACTTTTTGTGTAACTTTTTGGATTTTTGTATTAGGGGTTGAACCTTCAATATCGAAATTCATAAAATTCTTATTAAGAATTGCGTCAAAGTCATAAACTTTTTGTGGAAGATTTTCTGTTTGTGAGGCATTTTCTCTAAAGTACGGATAGCTCGTTTGTTTGATATGAAATCTAAAAAAATTTATATTGCTTCCTGGGATTTCGTCGAAATTTATTTCTTTTATAACTTCTTGGCTTTTTGTATTAGGAGTTGAACCTTCGATATTGAAAATCATAAAATCCTTATCAGGAATTGCGTCAAAGTCATAAACTTTTTGTGGGGCATTGGCTTTAGAAACTGGATGTTTTACTGTTGTAACGTGTTTATGCTTATTAGTAGTTTTTTTTGTGATTGTCATAATTGTCTGTTGTTTAGTTGATTGTGTCTTGGATTATAAAACAAATCTTACCATTTGTCAATGATTATTATTTATTCAGTTAAAATAAATTTACGATTTAGGTTTTGAGAGGAGTAGTTGGAAGGAATTCAATATGGAATTCGATCCAAGCAATATATGATTTAAACCTAGCATACTTCCATTATGTGGAGGTGGCAGTCTGAATCTTGGCCTAGGGGCTCTATGTCAATTTCTATAGGCGCTAGTTTCTGTGTATTGCAGCTCATGTCTTCAGTTTTCGAATAATCCTCATTGTTGTCACATAATTTTTTACTAGTAGGCTTATTTTTTTTAGTATGTTCCTCGTCTAGGGGGCGTTTTGTACCTATTACGTTTTGAACTTCTGGAGTAGAATTTTCTTCGCTAGACTTTTGGGATGAGATATCAAGAGTTTTTAATATTATTTTGAGGTTCTTATAATGTTTTCTAACATTTTCAGACATATTTTTTGTAGAGTTCTTCATTTCCGATAAAAAACTTTCAATTTGTTCATGTAAGTCTTCTTTTGATTTGTCATTGAATGAATTTATAATAATTCGCGCGATTATAAGTCCCTCTTTGTAATTGCTTTTACATAAAGCTATTAATATTGGAGTGTTGTCTGCTCCTTTAAAATTTAAGACTTGGTGCTGAATTTTTTCTCCTTCTGTTGGATGCTTACAAACATCTGCGATGGTTCTCACTATTGTTGCATCATTATTTCTCATTGAAATTTCAGAAAGAAGTTTGTGTATTGTAAGATTTCGCAAATATTCTTTATTATTATTATTATTATTATTATTATTATTATTATTATTAGCTGCGCCACCTTCTTCAGGACCTGTTTTTCTAATAGATCCTCCTTCATCATCAAAGATGTTAAAAAAATCAGCAATTTCTTTTTCTGTGAATTCTATAGAAACTGGTTTAGGGGTATTGACTATATCATCTTCTAGGATTCCGTTGAGATTTTTTATATCTATGGCTTTGGTATTTGATGGTGGAGTCGTTGAGTCACCACTTTTAATTAGAGAATAATCCTCATTGTTGTCACATAAT
>JAGOJE010000104.1 GCA_017995275.1 Rickettsiaceae bacterium
GTGTCTCAGTCCCAGTGTGGCTGATCATCCTCTCAGACCAGCTAAAGATCGTAGGCTTGGTAGGCCATTACCCCACCAACTACCTAATCTTACGCGGGCTCATCCATCAGCGATAAATCTTTCCTCCTTAGAGAATATACGGTATTAGCATTTGTTTCCAAATGTTATTCCGTACTGATGGGTAGATTCCCACGTGTTACTCACCCGTTTGCCACTAACTTGTCAGAGCAAGCCCCAACAAGTCCGTTCGACTTGCATGTGTTAAGCATACCGCCAGCGTTCGTTCTGAGCCAGGATCAAACTCTCAAGTTTGATTCTGTCATCTCAATTTGACAGTTTTATCACATATTGTGATAATAATAAATTCGCTGTCACTACCTTTATCTAGTTACTTACTTTTCAAAACAGCTTACGGACTTAAGACTGGTCCGCGTCAGTGGGGTCATTTATACCCACCTTCCTCTGACATGTCAATGCATATTTTCGTTATTTTTGAAAAAAATTCTATTTTTTCTATTGTCACGCCACTTATCAAAAAAAACACACTTTATATATTGGAGGAAAAATTTTTCTTGTCTTTTATATTTTTTTGCTCCATAGTCTGTCTGTCAAATGTCGAAAAGATAGTAAACGGAAGACTCAATGGAACTAACAGAAAGTTATTTAGTACTAGGAGCGAAGTCAGATACTGACGTATCTTATTCGAGGAAAATATCCTATTTGCTATTCCTTTTACTAGCATGCTTCATGTTCTTAACCCTACTTTCAGTTAATAAATTCATCAGCGGAACGTTATCGATTAACATAGTCCAGCCGGAAGAAAGCATTGAAGGTGACTCTCAAGTTAATGTGTCCGAGATAACAGTCCGGAATGGCGACACTCTATCTAAAATTTTAACTAGAGAAAATATCTCTCCAGAAGATTCTCGCAAAATTGTTTTTGCGGTAGAGAAAAGTAAAATTCAGTACACTCCTAAAATTGGCCAAAAAATTACCTTCAATTATGATACCAATATAGTTGAAAGCACTGACGAAGACCTTTCTTCCGAAGTGCGCACACTATCTTCTATAGAAATAAGGATAGATAATGTCCGCAGAATAGAAATAACAAAGTCAGATTCTAATTTTATAGCCAGAGACTTCATAACCCCTTTAAAAAAGATAATAAAAAAGACTTCCGCTGTTATTTCTGGAAGCTTCATGTCCACAGCTAAATCATTAGGACTTTCTACAAATAATATACTAGAATTGATAAATGCTTACAGCCATCAAGTTGACTTCCAAAGACAAATTAAATCTGGAGATAAAGTTACATTCATCACTGAGCAATTCTTTACAGAAGATGGAAAATTCTCTCATTCTGGAAATGTTCTGTTTGCTTCAATGAACCTTTCTGGCACAGATTACAATATATACAGATATTCTATGGGAGATTCCGAATCAGCTCAGTATTTTTCTGAAGATGGAAGAAGCGTAAAAAGAAACCTACTTAAAACACCTATGAATGTCGCTAGGATATCTTCTCATTTTGGGAATAGGAAACATCCAATTCAGGGCTACACCAAAATGCACCGTGGAGTCGATTTTTCTGCCCCAATAGGAACTCCTATATATTCAGCAGGTGATGGAGTAATCACAGAAATTGGGTGGAAGGCTGGCTATGGTAAATTTATACAAGTGAAGCACAGCTCTACACTTTCCACAGCTTATGCTCATGCAAGCCGTTTCGCAAATGGTGTAAAACAAGGTAGCAGAATTAAGCAGGGACAAGTGATAGCTTATGTTGGAACAACTGGAAACAGCACAGGCCCGCATCTTCACTATGAAGTAAGAATAAACGGCAAACAAGTTAATCCAATGTCTGTAAAAGGCACACCTGGAATGCAACTAACTGGGGCTCATAAAACTAAATTCGAAAATTTCAAGAAAGAGGTTCTTGATATCGGAAAAGAAGTTTAGACCAACCCACAGATCTCATATTGTTAAGACATCAAACAAATTAGCTACACAAAGCAAAAAAATCATCAAAAACCTATAAAAAAGCTATGTACTTACGATATTTTTGAGTTATGATTGGCTTTGCGTTGCTTACAGGAACAAGGAATGATTTTGTCGGAATTGGTGAAGGCTGGTGATGTTGGTAGGATTCAAGAATTCCTATCGCAAAAATCCTTCTCCCTAGAGCAATATACCTCAGCCTTGTTTGAAGCCTGCCGCAGGGAGGATAATCTCTTAGAGGTAATAATCGGCAAGAGAAACATAGGCAAAATAATAAATACCGCACTTTCTGATGACGGTTACTCTTTGGCTGCAACAGCTGCAAGATATGGCTCTCTGAACAATCTAAAACGTCTTTCTTCTCTGGGGGCAAATTTGTCTACGAACGGAGACAAGTCACCTATTTATGTTTCATCCACGAATGGACATTACAAAATTGTTCATTATTTGACAAATATTAAAGTTTTTGAAATTTCAACAGAGAAACTACAAATAATTTCTACTGCGGCACAAAATGGACATCTAAAGATAGTAAAACATTTGATAAACGCAGCTCCGTCCATAACATTAAAAGAGTGCGCTCAGCTTATAAATATTGCAACAGAAGAAGGGCACTACAAAATATCTAAACATTTGATAGATTCTCTGAATATTGAATTAAAAGATTTAGAACTAAAAAAGCTTATAACTTTGTCTATAAAACACAGAGATCTAAAGATGGTTATGCTTCTAAACAAAGTTTTTACGCCGGAAGAAAAAGCGGAATCGTTAGATATATTATTGAAAGCCTGCGAAAGCAAGAATATAGAAATAGTAAATTTGCTAATGTCACAAGAGGCTTACAGAATAAACCACAATAGCGCCCTTCTACTTTGCTGCAAAGAGGGCTATACTAATATCGCAGAAATACTTATAAATTCCGGTGCAAATTTATCTATAAAGGATAATGATGAAATAGGTTTATTTGAAAATGCAGCAAAAAATGGGCATACAGAAATTCTCAAACTACTACTAAGTCACACAAACTATAGCACAGAGGAATATATCTCCGCGATAAATTTTGCTCATGCGAATGGACATCGTAAAACAATAGAATTTCTTGTACAAAACTACAATGTAGACTTTTCTGCTCTAAACTTTCCAATCCTAGCATCTTATAATTGGTCATATGATTTCGTGAAAATAATAGTTGCAACGAATCCTAATGTGGATACAAAAAATGAAGAAGGACAAACGGCATTATTTAAGACATTTAAAATTGCAGAATCCAAAGTAGCAAATATATTTAACAATTTAGAATCATATAATCAGGAAAGCAATAAGGCAAAACGCAAAATAATAAAAAACGAACTAAATAAATTAAAGTCTCTATCACAAACTATTGACTTGTTATTATACAAGGGAGCAAAAACAGATATAACCTCTTCAAATGAAGAAAAATTATCGGACTCTCTAAAGAAGATAGAAGATCTTAGAATGTCTCTTACTTCTTTTACATCAGGCCCGGAAAGTATAATGTTTGACTTTATAAATCCCAAAACGGATTTTATACAAACTATTTCTAGGGAAGTTATGATATTGATTGATAAAATATCGAAGACATTTAAATTAGCCACTGTTACAGATAAAATAATTGAATTAAAAGCTTTAACTAGTGATGATCTATGTGATGACCAACAAATGCTCTATGAAATGTTTAAATCTATAGTATCCAATACTGGGGTTTGGCAGTTGCCACCTTTATTAGATGATATCCAAAAAATTTCAGAAGAATATCTACCAAAAGATACAGCATTCAAAATATTTCAATTTTTACTCCACTCGCAAGAGACTTTAATGGTATATGAAGCATCAATACGGCATCTAATAGAGGGAATAGACCCAACTCCAATATCTTTAATTACTCTTCAACATGCAAAGCACAACTCTTATGTAACTAATCTTCAACCTGAAGAATATAAAGAGTTCTGCAAATTGAAGGATGGTTTTGCTCATCAACAAGATGATATTACAAATGAATATTACAAAGAACATCCAGCAGAAAGAATTATAGGAAGGTATTTTTGCCTAAATATGGCAGAAGAAAAACTAGCCAAAAATATGTATGAGAATGATTTGGTGATCGAAGAAGTTCTACACCTTATGAAAATACCAACAGAGAAATGGCTAAAAAACAAGATTAATACGGCAATCTCAAAGGTTCGAAAATTAGATAATGACCTTTATTTAAAGATTTTCGAAGAAATCTATCCAGAAGAATCATTAAAACATTCAGGAAGCCTAGGAAGTGGCATCATAAATACTGGAAGCTGCGAATTAGAGAAAATACCTCAATATGATATTGATGACTGCACAACAGGTTGCTGGTACATTGGAGAAATATACCCACCGCCTCTATAATGGTGAATTCAAGGATCTAGCGCAACATACTGCAATTTGCGATTATGAAAGACCTCAGCAGAACTTCTGAAGCCAAGGCATTTCCTTGGCTGATTATTCATTTTTTCTGCGATATTGTCCAGTAAAT
>JAGOJE010000105.1 GCA_017995275.1 Rickettsiaceae bacterium
AGGTACTACTACTCATGTGGGTACGGTCACTAATCCGATGCATAAAGATTCTATGAGAAAATAACAAACTAAATGCCCTCCTAAACCAATGATTTTGTGTGGTGTTGGGGTGGGGTAATTCTCTATCTTCTACAATTTTTTGATCTGAGAAATTGGTAGACCTGTGATTTTAGATATAGCATCTATAGCTATGCCATGATCTAACATGCGTTTTGCGACGGATAGTAGTCCTTTTTCAATACCTTTCTCGATACCCTTTTCAATGCCTTTCTCGATACCCTTTTCAATACCTATATTCATGCCTCTATAAAAACCTTCTTCAACATAAGAGTCTGCTATAGATTTCATAATTTCTCCCTCATTATCTTCTTCTGCTAGATGTTCAGATATTACATTTGATAGCTCAGAGTGTCTAGTCTTTGGAACTCGTGGCTCAGTATACCACAAAAAGCTAGTAATGTAAATATATCCGTTTTCCTTATCTAATTTTACCTGCATCTTAAAATTTTCAAAAAAATTCCTCCAAACTTTTATTAAGTCACGTTCGTAGATATGTTTCATGAAATATTCCATCATGCCAAGATGCTCTTTTTTCTTAATCTCATCGTCAGACATAGATTGTAAATCAATCAATTTATAATCCTCTGTCATCAAATTTTTAGCAAGGTTTGGCGCTGTAAATAAGTCCCATAAATTTTTAGGAACATCGTAAGGTTTTGTGCCATTATAAACCAAAATTGGAGCTATAAGAGGTAGTTTATTCTTTCTCTTCATATGCTTCTCGCAAAGAAGGATCATATATTTCCACAACCTCAGTGCTATCCAGTAATCCTGTGTAGATTGATGTTCCACAAGGACAAATGCATAAGCGTTATTTCCGTCTTTGGTTTTTATGGAATAAACAATATCGCTGAGTTTTCTCTTTAAATCATTCTCCACAAAGGACTCTTGCTCAACTTTGATTTTAGATAGATCAACCAGATCTTTGAAATCCCGTGGAGGTAATATTCCAAAAATTCTCTTGCGGCGACTAAGTCATGCATTATTCGCTTAAATAAGGCATCATTCTTAATACGAATTGAAGGGGGAAGATGAGGGTCTTTTTCGTTAGGCATTTTAAATGGGGATATTTGCTCTTGGGCAGAAAGAACGAGCCGGACCTAACTACTAGCGCAAGGCGCGAAGCAATGTGCCGGCTCTTAAGTGTTAGCCATGAAAGACTAATCCTCCATCATTCTCTTGCGAGACATCTTGCGACGTCTGCGTTCAGACTCTTGTTCTTTACGAACCTTTTTTACGGAATCGGGCTCGTAGAACCTAGACATCTTCATGGAACGGAAAACTAGCTCACGCTGCATCTTGCGCTTTAGCGTTCTGATGGCTGCTTCTCCATTTCCTGCATGTACCGGTACTATTATCATTCTTAACTTACCCCCTTCCGAGTATCTAGTGTTGAAGTAATCACTAATTATCTGTATAATGAAAAAGAAGTCAAGCTTAAAGGTCTATGCAATGAAAAAAAATGATTTTCTCGCGCTGATGCAGCCCTCCATAATTCAATATGGGTGGACGGTTCTTGCAATGGAAGATGTCTCTCTAAAGCTTGGGTTAGACAAAAATTATTATCTTGTGATATTTAAAGATGGTATTCCAGAGATTGCTGATTATTATGATCAGATAATGGATCTTGAAATGATATCTAGGCTGAGTGACCTGGAAAAGCCATCAAAAATAAGGCATAAAATATCTCTTGCTGTCAAAACTCGTCTGAAACTTATGTCGAAAGTTTCTCGTTCCTTATCCAGAAAATCATTGTGGAATACAGCAGATGTCATATGGAAATACGCTGGTGACGAGTCCACTGACTTTAACTATTATACAAAAAGAGCTATATTATCACTAGTATATACTATGTCTTTTAGGCATTATCTTAAAAGCAATTCAGATGAATCTATAGATGAGTATGTTGATAATGTTATAGATATGGTTTTGAAGATATTCTCTATTAAATCTAAGCTTCCAAAGCTTCAAGATATACCAATTCTTAGGATGTTTTCATAAAAATTATTTCATCAAATATAGGGTGATATATGCATAAAGGTCTTGGTCCTAAGGTCAAAGAAACTAAGGTAATACCGCAAGATTTAGAAAAATTGGATGATACAATGCTTCCATCATATGTGGCGGAATTTAATCCTATAAAAGATATAGAGCGCAAACATTCTCTGCCTGATAAGTCTTCAATGAGTGAAGATCATGGCAAAAGTATTTCTGGCGGTTATTCATATACACCCGCCTCTCTTAGTATGATTTATGGTGATGAAAAAAGTTCTGATGATGGTTCTATATTATCATACGAGGGGGAGTTTTTGCATGAATTTGATATAAAAATCAAAATGAGTGATGATAATAATTGTATGTTGGGATCTCACTCTTCAGAGTCTCCAGAAGAAAAAGGGTGACAGCGCATTAACCTTCGCCCTGACATCCATATGCCTTTTATCGGGCCATGTTTTTTTATTGAGTCTATTGCATATTGAGAGCATGTGGGGGAGAATCTGCAATTTTGCCCCAGTAATGGGGAGATAAAAAATTGATATATTCTTATCGCCCCTTCTAGGACTTTAGCAATTGTTATTGATATTATCCTACTCGCTTGTAGAATCAACCCAAGAAATATTTCCATCTTTCCTGTAATATACGACATTCATTCTGCCTGTCTTGGAATTTTTAAACATAACAGCTGGAAGATTCTCAAGATCCATTTTCATAAGAGCTTCTTCTACGCTTATTGTAAGGATTTTTGTTGCCTTTTCAGCTATGGTAACAGGTGTTGACGTCTCGTCGTCCTGCTTTGTAGGCTTCATTATGTATTTTGTAGCATCCATATATACTTCGGATACTTTGACTCTATTATGCCTGTCTTTGAGTTTTGATTTATATTTACGAAGCTGCTTTTCGCATTTTCCTAATGCAATATCAAAACTCGAATAGATATCATCACATGATGCATCACTTTTTATTGCAAAGTGATGGCCTGCACCTTCGTGTACTATTATATTACACAATACTTCATCGTGCCCTTCGCCAACAAAGTGAACATCTGCGCCTGTTGCATGGTCAAAATATCTTGTAACTACAGAAGATAATCTTTCTTCTACATAATCATGGAGTGCTGGTTTAATTGTGACATGTTGTCCAGCTATGGTGATTTTCATAATAACCTCTTTTAAAATTGAATTCAAAATAGCCGCGGGATTATAATACCACCGCGCGAAAATATAAAGACCTTTTTCTACTTATTCGTGACTGTGTTAAAAATTCCACTGATCTAATAATTTCTATGGATTATCCACATATTTCTATAGCAATCAATAGAAGTTTTTATTTATTGCATGTAATATTTATGTAATTATTTTTATTTTTCTGTGGTTAGATAAATGAGCAAAACTACTCCTACTACTCCTACTACTCCTACTACTCCTACTACTCCTCCTCCTCCTCCTCCTCCTGATGAGAAGGGGTGGTGGCAGAAAACAAAAGACCGGTTTCAAAGTGTTGATTGGAAGAAAGTAGGTAAAAATGCTGTAACTGGCTTATTAATTGCGGGTACGGTTGCGGCTTTGGTTATGGCTCCTCCAGTGGGGGTGATAGGGATATCTTTAACTTGCTCTTGGGCTGTTCATGCTTATCCCAATATGAGTAAAGGGGCGAAGATTGGTTTAGGAGTGGTATCTGTTATTACTGGTGGAGCTGTTGGGATTGCTGCTCTTGCTTTAGGCGCTGTGGTTTCAGGTCTTATTAGAGGTGGTTCAAAAGCAAATGAACCAGGAGCATCTCCAGTGCAAAAATGTAATGCGAGCGCCCCCCCTTCACCGAGTAACTATGTTGCTGCTGGCTTACAAAAGACTTTAAGCAACGTTCCTGATGGTGGTTCAACTAATAATGTTTCTGGTACTGGGTTTGTTCCGCCTTATGGACAAAAACCAAAGGAAGACGAAGACGGTAAGTTTATCTAATAATTGAAAACCCAGAATAGTAATGACAAAGACCCCAGCAGAAGAAGAGGAAGAAGAGCGCAGGCGGAGGAGTTCTATAGCTCCTGGCGTAGGGAGTGGTGAGGAAGAGCCAGCCGGTCGCGAGAGCGAGACGCGTAATGTAGAACCTAGTCAAGGAGACAATCAGAAAAAAGGGGGGGGGAACGCTATTTATTGGGGTGCGGCATCTGTTGCGGCGGGATTAATTGCAGGCCCCCTTGGAGTGGGGGTTGTGATTGGTGCTAAAATTGATGATATGTCCACATTTGCAAAAATTGGGGTTGCTATTCTAGGCGTTTTTATTCCTCCGCTTGGAATTGGTATGGCTATTGGCTATGGAGGGAAAAAGCTTTACGAGAAAATGTCTTCTCAGAAAACTGAATCTCCTGCACTTCTAGAAGGAATTCATAGAGCAAAGAAAAAGCCAGGTCTAGGTGAAGGAAGGGAGGTCCCATTAAATCCAGAAGTCGCTCGAGAAGTTGAAA